>CAWJKX010000114.1:0-33806 GCA_963843065.1 uncultured Bacteroidota bacterium | reverse complement strand
CGCCGCCTGCAATCGCTTGCGCAATCGAATGTAAAAAAAGATTCAATAACAAACCAACAGCAGTCAGGAGAACATAGAAAATTGCAGCAGACCGCGGAGATACGGCGCCGCTTGGCAAAGGCCGCGAAGGCTTATTGACGCGGTCGATCTCCATGTCAAAAATGTCATTGACGACCATGCCGCCGCCGCCGATAAGTCCGGCGGCGAGCGACGCGAGAGTCATCGCGGGAATGTCGCCGGCATTTCCGCCTGCAAGCAAGCACGAAACAAACACCGATGCAACGGTGATGATAAAATTCGACGGGCGAAGGAGGAGAATGTAACGACTATTGAACAATGAAATGCGCGTATAAGATCCGTAAATTCAATGCCCCAGCGTTAACGCTGCAAGCTTCGGTGCTATGATGTATCGTACGGCAGCGATTAAAAATTATTCGCTATCCCAAAATGTATTTTCGCAGTACTAAATGTATCTCCCTCACCCAACGCAAGGCTAACCTGCAAAATGCCCAGCGACGTATCGAGACGAGTTCCTACTCCATAACCGTACAGAAACTTTTCCTGAGAAGGAAGAGCGTGAAGGATGTCTGGAGGTTTCGAGAAATACCCGGCATCCACGAAACCGAAAACATTGGAAAGCCGGCCGGTCAAAAAACGATATTCGAAATTTGACCAAAGGACCTGCGAACCGTAAAACTGGTTTTCGAGATAACCGCGTACGGTATTCGTCCCTCCGATCTGAAATAAATCGCTCTGCTCCAACTGGTCCGAAGTGATCTTCTTCCCATGAAACCCGGCAAGCAATACCTGCCTCGTGAAAAGGGGGAGCATAGCATTCCATGTCCATCGAAAGCTGCTCGACAAGGAAGCTCTGATTCGGTGCAAGCGACAGATATTGCTCAGGCCCTGTAATTTTTTTTGTACCGCGGCTGTACGCCGTTGCGTAACTGATCCCCGATGTTGGATTGCGAATGTCGTCGCGCGTATCATAGTGGATTTCTCCCCCCACCGAGAGAACGTTGCTTTCAAACACACTAAAATAAGTTAAATTTGCCGAGGGGACAACAGACTCCTGGCTGAGGGTGGCGGCGATCGATAAGTCGGTCGTGAGATTGACATCAGCCCGAAAATCGAACTTAGTCTTAATGTACGTCGAATCCTGTTTGCGCTGGAAAATGCCCACTTCGGCGTTCACCGGATAACCGGCGACCCATGGTTCGTCGTAGGTTGCTTCGAGCTGCTGGGTAGATTGAGTCTCCTGCTGCCAACGCACAACGAATTTCCGACCTGTCCCGAAGAGGTTCCTCATCGACACAAACACATTGCCGGTGAAATATCCGCTTCCCCTTCCGGCTGCAGGAGGAACATAGCCGACGATGCCGTCGAAATTATTCGTATTCCCTTCCTGCACGGCGATCGATATTCCTCCAGAGACAGTGTCAGCCGAGCCGGGGTCGTGAGAAAGATACAATTGCGGTTCCCCTACGGAAGAAAAAATTCCGAGCCGTTCGAGCCTTCGCCGGATGCCATCCACTTTCTCCTGGTCGTAGATTTCGGTCGGGCGAAGGTACGCTTCCCGCGCGATGACATATCCCCGCGTCGACGTATTCCCTTCAACTTTGATTTCAGTAAGAGACACTCGCGGCCCTTCCGTCACGGCAAGATCAAACGATAATTTTGAAGTGTCGAGAGAATCTATTTGGAGAGAATCGACATGCACTTTTGCCAAAGGATAGCCGCTGTTTTCATACCGGATAAGAACATTATCAATATCCTTCTCAAGAGTCGCTTGGTGAAGGAGCGCCCCCGGGACCGTTTCAAATTGACTCCGCATCTCGTCGGGTGAAAAAACCGTCATTCCGGAAATTCCGATACGCGCAACGAGAGATTGTTTCCCTTCATTCAAGAAAAAATCCAACCCAACGGCTGCACTGTCCGTGGAAAAAGTGCGTTCAACGGAATCGACTCTTGCAAAAAAGAATCCCTCCTGCCGATAGTGATCCATCAGCGTTTGAATGGACGTGTCTACCCGCCCTTGTGAAAGCCCGGCTTCGCGGGAAAAAGGAAGGAATTGAAGCAACTCTCGTTGCGAGAAATAGTGATTCCCGTAAAACCCTACCGAAACGATTTTTGTCTGGGAAAAAAGAACGCAAGGCAGGAATCCCATCACGAGACATACTCCGAGCAATTGTCGGCGGCACATGATTGGCGATACGGTGGTGTCCACAGAGGCTGCGGCAACACTATTTATTAGCGCGTTGCACCATATCCCAAATCGGTGTGACGAGCCGGAAATCACCGAAACCAGATTCATCGACGAAAACAATTTGCTTGTCAAAATCGTAATAGGTCCAAATTTCGTACGGCTTAGAATCACCCTCGAACGGATGACGGTCAACGCTGCTGGGCGCCCCCAGGATGATGTAGACCATGCCCATATCGGTACGCCACCCTTCAGTGAAATGGGAAAAATGCTCGTTAGCATACTGAACGCGGCCGTAGTATTCTTCCATCTTTTCGTTGTGTTGCATGGCGGGGCTGGGGTTTCGTTTACGCCAAAATTCCTGGAAAAGCTTTTGCTTTTCTTCAAGAGTGGTCGCATCCACCATTGCATCATATTCTTTGCTTGTAGCAATATACTTTGTTTGTTTGATCGCAAGGTCAATGTCAGCAAGCGTCGACGGCACGATTCCCCATCGCATCACGAATTCGCGCTCTTTTTCAGCGATATATACCACGGCCGTATCCGAATTTTGTACCGTCTGCACATCGACTTCCAAGAAATATACACCGGCCGGAAACCGCGCGCTGTCTATTTCTGCAATCACCTCCGATCTTTTTCCCGTCCAGACGGCGGCGCTCAGTGTGCGAGTACATCGGTTTTTTCTTCTTGTCAAACACCTGATACGTCAGGATGACTGAATCGGCTCCGGTTCTATTGTATACCTCGAAGAAGAAAGGAAATCCATGAGGGAGATCGTAGAGATTTCCCGAAACATTCGGAACGATGGTCGATTGCCCTCCCTCAGTCGTAACATGGTTCACGAGCATGATGTCGCTGACCGAAAAAGGAGTCGCTGCATAATTGGGAACGTTCATTTTCCTGACTTGTGTAAACGCCTTTCCCGATTCGCTTTCACGCAATTCAGTGTGCATCTCATAGCTGCCGGGAGCCAGCGTAAACGAACCCATGGCGGGACTGAACTCCCTTCTCGATTGCGTCTCGTCGAAAGCGCGCAGGACGAATTTCCTTGTTCCAAGTTTTTTCCATGATTCCGTTCCCATCGTCATTAAGGATGTCAATGGTAATTTCGTACCGCGCAACGAACCCGGAGTCGCGGGCAGCGAACCGCAGCACTTCGAACGGAACTTCGGTATAGATGTCAATTCGCGCTGCCGACGAATCGTTCGACTGAAAGCTCATTGCATCAAGATAGAATTCGGGAGTGCCGATGGGGACGCGATCTGAACGATTGTCCACCTGAGCTCGGAGAGAACCGATCTGAGCAAAAAAGAAGAATGCACCGATGATGAGTGTTCGCATTTGGGCAGCGTGCCGGAAAATGAAATTTTTCTTCAGCCGTACACTACGGTCAAACTGTCTCGCCGTAAAGGTCGAACTCTGCGGCGTCGGTCACCAGGTACATCAACAAATTCGCCGACGGAAAGGTGTCGTTGATCCGTCGGCGTGATAAAAATTTCATTGTCTATCTCGGGAGCATCCCACATTGTTCTGCCGACATGCGTACCATCCTCGCATCGCTCCACAACAGCCCGGGCGGTTTTCCCGATGCGCCCTTCGTTTCGTTCGCGTGAAATTTCTTTCTGAACATCCATGATCCTCGCGCGCCGGGCTTCCTTTTCGTCATGGGGAATCGGATCGCCGAGACCATACGCCCCGGTCCCGTCCTCTTGCGAGTACGTAAAAACGCCCAGCCTGTCAAAGCGAACGGCTTTAATGAACTCGACCAACTCCTCGACGTCGTGCTCAGTCTCGGTTGGATAGCCCGTGATGAGCGTCGTTCGCAACGCGATATCGGGTACTGCCTTCCGCACCGCTTCGATGAGCGCCTCGGTTGCACGCCTCGTTATTCCGCGCCGCATCGATTTGAGGACGTTATCCGAAGCATGCTGAATCGGCATGTCGAGATACCGGCAAATTTTCGGGTTTTCCTGAAAAACCTGCAGGATGTCGAGAGGAAATTTTGCGGGGTACGCGTACATCAACCGGACCCATTCGAGCTCTTTCACACTGGCCAGAGAGTTGAGCAGCGACCCAAGCTTCTTTTGACCGTAGAGATCCATTCCATAGTACGTCGTATCCTGGCCGATCACAATAAGTTCCTTGACTCCTTTGTTGACCAGTTTCATCACCTCGTCCATGACTTGACCGGCAGGTTTTGAGCGATGAACACCGCGCATGATCGGAATAGCACAGAATGAACAAGGATTATCGCAGCCTTCCGAAATTTTCAAGTACGCGGAATATTGAGGTGTGGAGAGCTGACGTTCTCCGAGTAATTCATACTTATAATTGCCCCCCAATTCGTTGACGATCATCGGAACGTCGTTCGACCCAAAGAAACGGTCGACTTCAGGGATTTCTTTCGCGAGGTCGTCGTGGTAGCGCTCCGAAAGGCATCCCATCACGATCACCTTCTCGAGCTTCCCTTCGTTCTTCAACTTGATCGTTTCGAGAATCGTATCAACAGACTGCTTTTTTGCCTCGTCAATGAACCCGCATGTATTGATGAGCGCGATTGATGCTTCCGATACGTCGGATGTCACCTCGAGATCATTCCCCTGCAACTGGCTCCAGAGCGCCTCGGAATCGACTTGATTCTTTGCGCAGCCAAGCGTGATGATCGCGATCTTTTTGGACGGCTTGTCCACTCCGGCTCCTCTTCTCAACTCCTTCATGACAACACAACGATGTTTAAATAAAGATACAAAATCGGTGAGACAAATATCAAGCTATCGAACCTGTCGAACACGCCGCCATGACCGGGGATGAGGGTTGAAGAGTCTTTCACACCGGCATCCCGCTTAAACACAGACTCCACCAAATCGCCGATCTGTCCGCACACGCCGATGATGATCCCGATCGTCAACGCCTGATGGAATTGTAGATAGGGGAGATAAAACTTTTGAGCCGCAATCATCGTTGCGATTGCCCCGAAGAATCCCCACACAGCACCTTCCCATGTTTTATTCGGACTGACACGGACAAAAAGCTTGTGCCGCCCCGTCGCTACTCCGCCAAAATACGCTGCCGTATCGCATATCCAGATGGATGCAAAGATAGCAATAATCGTCAACCCTCCCCATGCGTAGGCGACTGCATGCACTGATGCACCGGAATCACTGTGTACGCCATTCAGATAATCCTGGACGAGAAACGACGGAAAACCGTTCCCGAATAATTCACGTATGCCGATGAAGGTTCCGAGAAAAACGCCGATATACGCAACTCCGAGAGCAGTATATCCGGCATTGACGAACACCGATCCCTTGTTCCGAAAGAGTTCGATGATGAGCAGCAGAACTACAAAGAGCAGAAGGACAATCAAAACAATCCATGGCGTCGTGAAAAATGGAGCCGAGAATTCTCCATCGAAAAACATGCGCCCGATCAACGATTGAATGCGTTCATGAAAGAAAGCGCTGTTGAGAAATACCGCAGCCATAATTCCCAGGGCTCGCTGCGGGGAAGCTCCCTTCAACACCGCCAGGGCATAGAATTCATTCAACGCGAGGCAAGAAATCGCACAGACAAAAAGAAAAAAAAGAATTCCGCCGTTGTATGAAATAAAAAGAACTGCCGGAATGGCGACGAGCGCGACGAGCACACGGGAAACAAGGTTCGAAATTTTCGGCGTCATGGTTGCATCCCTTCGTGAATCAAAAACTCTTCAAGCTCCATTTCCTCGATGAGCCGCCGTGCTTTTTCGATCGATTCAGTCTTAACAAAAATAGACACGGAACGATCATCCGTGAGGGAACAAAGCTGCGAGAATCTTTTCGTGGAATACTGAAGTGCCGGTACTCCATTCAAAGAAAGATTTTTTACAATCATGTCTGCTTCAAATTCGGTTGCAACAGCCCCAAGTTTGATGTGGGCAGTTGTCAATTGAGAATGCGTCATGTCGTCGCAATACATTTTATTTCCATCGGCGGTCGAACAATCGCCGCACACCGGCTTGCCGCAGACAACGCAAATGCCGATCGCAATCGTGCCGGGATGGTTTTCACACTCAACTACGTCATGCGCGCGGAATCCGTGGCCGCAAGCGGCGCAAAACAACGCCTCTTGGCTATTCGATGCATTGCAACGGTGGCATATCATACGGATGCCTCACGGCCGGCCGGACTGTGGTACCCCGAGGTCGCTTGCCAATAAAAATACATCGTGATAAGAAAGATGGTCCCAAACCCAACCGTCGTCGAAAGGACAAATGTCGCAGAATAGTCGGACAACGAATTGAACATTGACAAGGCTGACGAGTCTTTTATGTCGGATTCATAATACACACCGATAACGGAAACGAGATTGTTGATAAAATGCGCCACCATGGGGATCAAAATTGTTTCCGACCTGGCCATGAAAAACCCGAACAGTATCCCAAGCCCGACAAGAGGGACAATAAGAAAAGGGTTCACGTGGTACAATCCAAAAATTATTCCTGTGAAGACAAACCCCCATTTTTTGTTTGTCGCAAGTGTCAAATTCTTCTGGATTAATCCGCGGAATAGCAGTTCTTCGCAAATCGCAGGGGTCAATGCGACAACAACAATGACAAAAAACAATTCGGACGGCGAATGCGCCTGCACCAGCATCGTGTACGTCTCTTCGATCAATTTGCGGACCGTCTCTAAAAACGGGCGGATAGATTCCGGCAGCGGAATTTTGTCCTGAAAAAAAAGATATCCCTCCATTACCTGCTGAAGAGAAAACACTCCGACCGCCGCGAGAACAAACTCAGTCGCTTTCGGAATTCGACCTGGAAGCGAGGAGCGTATTGAGCCATGCTGGACTCTCATCAGAATGAGTGTAGGGATCAACAAAAATACAATCTGCGCGAGCATTGTCGCAACCCGCATCCACTGCACATTGTCGTTCGTCACGGATTGACCGAAAAGCAGCAGCGTTATCCCCCCCCCAACCACCTGGTAAAGAAAGAAGATTGCCGCCAAAGCAAGAACGACGAACCCCAAAGGATTCATCCTCAAAACTCCAGTCTCAGGGATTGCAGCGGCAGGTACCCTCTACGGCGGGGAGAGCAATATTATTTTCGCCTTGTTCGTCCATTTTGCCTGAGATGTTGTTTTACGAGTGCCGCGAGCAGGGGAATCATGATCTCATGATGACCGGAAAAGTCGTATCCCTTCCCGGTTTTTTGCGTCGGACGGAGAACGACATTCATCATCGGACGGTAATGCCGCAGCATATCAAAATTCGCAGTCGTGAAACCCTGCGCCTTGCTCCCGAGATTTCGGGCAACAGTGAGCGCTTTCAAAAAAACTTCAGGCAAGATAACCGCCGAGCCTATGTTCAACACGACGCCGCCGTTGACCAGATAATTCAGAACGTTGGAAAATATTTTGAAATCACGAAAGCTCAGTTCACCGGTTGCAGCACCGTCCATTGTCGGCTGCTGGTGAACAATATCCGTTCCGATTGCCGCATGGACCGTAACGGGAACGTCGAGCTCATAACATGTCGCAAGAATGCTCAGCCGTTTATTCTTTGCCTTAGCTTCGACCAATGCACGGCCGAGCGTTTCACCGTATCCCATCGTGGTCATAGAATAACCGATGGAGAGCGAATTGTTGATAAACTCTCCCGTTTCCCTTGACATCCCGAATCTGCCGTCGAGGATGTTTTCCGCGACGTCCTCCGACGTCCGTCCCCACAATGCCGTTTCAACGTCGTGGATCGAGGCGGCGCTGTTCATCGCTACCGCGGTCACGATTTTCCGCCGCACTAAATCGATGATAATCGGCGTTAACCCAACTTTGACAACATGTGCCCCCATCATCACGATGACAGGCTTTTTCTCTTTTCGCGCCCGAACAATATCGGCAACCAGATTCTTGAGATGATTTGCCGCCAGGATGTTCGGCAAGGAGCGGGCAAACTCAGCAAACGACTGCGTTGAAGGGTCGAACGGTGTACCAAAATCTTTCGGCCCCACTTTGCTCTTGCGCGACATAATCGAAATTGTCTTGACCTTCGAGAGGTCTGCCTGGATATATTTTGACACCTATTTTATCCTCGCTTTCAATTCGCCGTTGATGCCGGAATACTCGCGCAGCTCTGATCCGATCGAGCCGATGAGAACTTTCGTCGTGATCTTCACCGGAATTTTCCGATCGTCATCGGAAAGCCAAATAAGCACTCTCCCGTCGCTCTTGAACAGTCCCCCCTCTTTCGCCAGCGGCTCAACGATGAGGCATTTGAACGTACCTGCTTCCACTTTGATCGTTTCCCTCCCCATGAATTGCACGTCGAGATCATAGGTGGAGTCTTTATAGAAGTTATGAAGATGAATTCTCTCCCCGACCTTCCTATTTGAAAAGTCGAGCGTCCGTACAAAAAAGAAGGCCGACATGATATCGTTCACTTTAGGAGGAATGGGATACTGTTTGTCGGACGTTTTTGCAATATGGTTTATCTGGTCAAAATCCGCGATGAAATCCCGCCGGTAGTGCCCTTCTTTAACGTGCTGTTCAAACCGCCACGGAAAAATTCCGTCGACATCAAGATACGTTTCATACCGGTCTCGAACTTCAAAGAACCAGGAAAACGTAGGAGTTGAATTTACCTGGAACATCACTTTGAAACATCGGTGAGCGGCAATGGTGTCATATTCGGGAACAGAAATAACCGCCTCACCGGCTGTGATAAATCCATAGCCAACGTCGAACACTAACCTTTCGCCGACGGTAAACGCATGTTGACCTGAGTCTGGATGCGGCTCTTCAGTTTGGAAAGCGAAGGACGGATCGAAACCCAATGCCAAAAGGACCGCGAGCACACCGATGATGCGGAGAACTGAAATATTAGATTTAATTGTGCCCATCCAGGAATTCTTTGATAGCGAAAAACACCTCTTCAACGGTAATTTGATCCATGCAGACGTTCGAACGGCACGGCAATCCTTTGCATAATAGACATGTTTTGTTGTCGGCAAGAAAGATTTTTTGTGTGTGGGTATACGGACCCCACCGGACAGGGCTGCACTGTACGATCGGCGGAAAAAATGCGACGACCGGAGTCCCGACAATTGCAGCGATATGCATGGGCCCGGTCGAATTTGAGATGAAGACTTTTGCCCGGCGAATCAGCGCCCCGAGTTCCATAAGGGAAAGTTTTCCGACAACGGCAAGAGGCGACCCGGTCATATCGGCGATTACCTTTTGAACCAATATCTCTTCCCCTTTCCCTCCGGTCACAACAATTTTCGCTCCGAGCCGGCGTTGGACCTCGTTCCCGAGCTTGGAAAAATTTTCCGCGCGCCAATCTCGCGACGAACCGCCGCTCCCCGGATGAAGAATGATGAATGTATCGTGCAGACGAACCGAATTGCCGGCAAGCATGGAATCGACTGTGTCGCACACGGAAGGAGGAATCGAAAATTCAAATTCCGGTTCTCCCCGGGCTTCAATTCCCAATGGCCGGAGCAAGTTGAGGTTGTATTCCACCTCGTGCCGTTTTGCATCCTTCCGATGTTCAAACACTCTTCGGTTAAACAAGAACGAATACCACCGATATCCCGAGCCTACCCTGATGGGAATTCCCGCAAAAAACAAAATCAATGCAGGGCGAAAGCGGGGATACGGAATTATTGCGATATCAAAATGCTGCTTACGAATTTCTCTGAGATTCGCCCATAGCGATCTGAAGACTGTCTTCGTGCTCATAGACTAAGACCGCATCGACACATGAATGCCCCTCAACGAGTTCGCGCGTATATTGACGCATTAAGACGGAGATTCTGGCGTTGGGGTAGCGGCGTTTGAGAAGCGGCAACATCGGCAACGAGAGTATGACATCTCCGATTCTATCGATGCGGACAAGGAGGATATTTTTAACGTCGTCGTTCAAAACAATGCCGCCGATGAAAACGGGCAAACCTCTCTCTTGCTAATATTTTCAAATTTAATATACGGCAAACACGAGTAAGGCGCAAGGCAGCCCGACGGCATTCAGAGCCTCAAGAATTATTCTAACGGTAGGTCCAGGATTTGAAATTTCCCCCAGCCGTGAAAATCAAAGTGCCACCATTCCGTTGACATTCTCAGGAAGCCATGGCGCTCCATCACCCGTTCCAGCAACGCGCGGTTTCTTAAAACCTTCCTTGGCAGCTTCATATAGTCGCAGTGAGCTGTGTCTGAAAAATTATCGAACGGCGTAGGCATTTCAAGTTCATGGCCGCGAGAATCAATAATTGTCAGGTCGACTGCAGCACCCCTGTTGTGACGGGAACCCTTGGCAGGATTTGCAACATACCGATCATCGGGCACCGCTTCCCACAATTTTTTTTGGATTGAAAGCGGGCGGTATCCGTCAAATACTTTGAGTCCAAGGCCGCGAGTTTTCAGTTCCTTCTGCACGGCGCTAAGGCTTTCGGCAGGTTCGCGCCGGAGCAGACATCTCGCGACAGAATAGAGCTTGTGATGAGTAAAATTATTCTCGGTTGCATATCGTATATCAAGAACAATCGTTGGATTAATAGAAAGAACGTCGACAAGTTCCGGGTTAGGTTTCGGCTGGGCGAGGTTTGGAAAAGTAGGGAGTAAACAGAAAACAGAAAACAGTAAACAGTAAACAGTAAAGAGGCAGAATTTCCTTTTTCGTATCTGCTTACGGACCTTTGATTTCTGGTCAACCGTTACGCTCATCACTTCGCATGATTTCATCTGAAATCTGAGCTGAATCTAATTCATCTGTGTCATCACGAGACAAAGACTTTCGCAACTTCAAGCATCAAAGAAGGCTTATTCCACAACGCTGTGCGGAAAATGCCGCCAAGCGTTCGCTTATCTTCTGGAAGTTGTAGTGCGCTATCGCAAATGCTGTTAAGCGTATCGTCGGAGAAGCCGGCAACAGCTTCTTTGATGTTATAGAACACCTCGTGCCGCCATCCCAGACGCTTGTGCCAGCGCTTTTCATACTCGGACAGAGTGGACAAATCGCGTTTCGCGATGGCTTCTGCGGCAACCTGACCGCCGATCATCCCGCCGATCATCCCGCTGATGATGCCGCCGCCGGACACGGGATTGACTTGATGAGCCGCATCGCCGACAAGGACGACGTTATTTGCAACAATCCGGCTGCAGGTTTTCGCGCACGGCACACCTCCGGCAATGTGTGTAAGGATTGCCGCGTTGGGAAATTTTCTCTCCATAAATTCGTGCAAGAATTTTATCGCAGATTTTTTCTTCGACTCCTCAACGCTCAACCCAAGTCCGACGTTTGCAGTGTTCCTTCCTTTGGGGAATACCCATAAATATCCCCCCGGCGACACTTCATCGCCGAAATAGAAATCGAGCACGTCGGTGTCGATATCGATGCCGGAGACCGTCATCTGAGCGCAACTCTCCATATCGCGGATGTGGCACGTCGTATCGATCCCTGCCCATTTTCCCACCCGTGATTCGACTCCGTCGGCTGCGACGACGACCGAACAAAGGATATCAACTTTTACATCTTTGATCAATGCCCGTACGCCGACCACCCCGCCGTCGTCATCTTTCAAAAGATCATACACGTATGCTTTGGTGACAACTTCGGCCCCTTCGTTTGCAGCAAGTTTGGCGAGTTCGTAATCGAAAATGCGGCGCTCGAGTACGTAGCCCGTTCCGTCGAGGCGCGGAACAACGCTCTTGCCGTTCGGCGCCACCAAGCGGAATTTTGTCACCGTAGAGGCAATCCATTTTTGATCGGGCTCAATAAATTGAATCACCCCCTCATGGCTCACAGCTTCTCCGCACCGCACCGGATAACCGACATCGCGGTCCTTTTCCAGCATTAAGACCGATGCACCGCCGGCGGCAGCGTACCGCGCAGCGGTTGAACCGGCCGGGCCCGCGCCGACGACGATGACATCATAGTTCTTTTTCATTTCAGTGAATGTGCAAATTGAAAATTGTCCAACGCGGAAATTTCTTTAGGAAGGTTTTGGATCCCGTCGCGATGAAATTCAATCACCTCCCACGGGCATGCCCAGACACACTTGCGGCAATTTGTGCAGCGTTCTTCAATCACAGCGATCTTCGATTCCTGAAGTTCGATTGCATCTTCAGGACACACGCCGACACAGCATCCGCAATAATCGCACTTGCCCGGACGGATGTAGATCATTAAAAACGGCTTAGCCATGGGAAATAATCTCGTGAAGGAAAAACATTATTTGATCGACAAAAGCTCGACTTCAAAAATGAGCTTCGCGTTGGGAGGAATTACTCCGCCAGCACCTCGGCTTCCATACCCGAGCTCCGGGGGAATAAAAAACTTTGTTTTGCCGCCGACCTTCATCGTCGCAACTCCATCGTCCCATCCCTGAATCACCTGACCAACACCGAGCTTGAAGGTAAATGGCTGATTCCGGTCGACAGAGCTGTCGAATTTAGTGCCGTCTTCCAACCATCCTGTGTAATGAACGGTGACCGAGTCTCCCCGTTTTGGCGACGGGCCGGTTCCTTCTTTGATAATTTCATATTTCATACCAGTGTCTGTCACTCCTATGTTCTTCTTTGCACAACCTGCGGAAATCAGCGCTGCAGCCAAAAAGAGTACGATGTTTTTCACGAATTTCTCTTTGGGTGATAAGTTCTTTAAAAATAGAGAAAAGATTGCATACCTTCAACCCCTATCATGGTCGCCCAATCAAGAAGGAAAAACTGAGGTCTCTCACCCTGAACATCCTACGCCATTTGAAATACTTTGTTAAAAACAAATTCAAGCTGGAACGTTTTCGATTTGTTCCGGCTTTCGATGTACTCCGCCACTTTCTTCAAGCGTTCAGGTATCGCAAGAATTTTTTCCTGCGCCTTCTTCCCTTTTTCTTTCAGATTGCAAAGTGTATCAAGTCCCCACGCCTTGATCAGGGCTTCGACGACGGAAATATAGTCCCGGGGGCCGTAGATCCCGGAGCGCCGAACAACATCCGCATACTCATTAAAATTGCGCAGCGAATGGCCCGGCATGTCGATGCTTGGCAGGATCGTAACTGCCGATGCGAGCGCTTCGTCCGGGTCGCGTTTCAATACCTCGCTGAAAACGGACCGGTAAAATGTGTAGTGGCGCGCCTCATCCATCGCAATACTATGGAGAATTTTTTGGAGCGTCGGTTCGTACTCGCCACATACTCTTCCCGTCCCGTCATGTGATATCTGTGTTGCGCGCTCCTGCGCCGAGGTATAGACAAAAACCCTGTACGGATCTTTGTCCCAATCAGGATCGAATCCGGAACGTACATACTGGAATTGCGCCTTCTCTACGGCCGTGAAATTCATAATACGCGAATCGCGGCAATAATCTCGAATGACATTCCCGTGACGATCTTCCTCCGCAGTCCACAAGTAATTCCAATTCTTCCAAAATGAATCGTTCCCAAGATGCACTGCAATCAAACGATGAAAATGAGGAAGCCCTTCCTCGGTGATCAGGTTCAACGCGAGGGCAACACGGCCGCTCAATGGAATGCCTTTCGCTCGCTCACGCACTTGTTTAAGATACAAATCTTCGTTCGTTGTTTCGTCCGCAGGCAAAAAATCGGAGGGAAACCACAATTCCCGTTTTTCTTCATGCTTTTGCATGAGGTCTGCAACGATACCCTCCATATCCGAAAGCACCTCAAATTTGGAGGAGAGCAAATGCTTTTTTTCTTTTTCTTCAGAAGCTGAAGAATTTATCATATAAGACCTCTATTGTGTGGCACGTTAGGATGGAGGGAGAAAAAAAATCCATGCGTCCCCGTTATTCTCTGCGACGAAGTTAGAGCCTGCGGGGTCGCATGGATTAGAACAAACAAACAGAACGATTAATTCTGGGTAAGGATCGCGTCTTTTGCAGCCTTCGCAACACGGAACTTAACAACTTTTTTTGCCGGAATCTGAATAATCTCTCCGGTCGCTGGATTTCGTCCTTGTCGCGCTTTACGGTCGACCAGAACAAGCTTACCAACGCCCGGAATTGTAAACTGATTCTTGGCTTCGGCATACGCAAGTGCCGCCAGCTCTTCAAAGAAAGCTGTAGCCTGTTTCTTCTTCAGACCAAACTTCTTTGCAAAGTGGTCAGCAATCTGGGATTTTGTCATGGCCTTTGCCATTGTGCGCTCCTTGAATTAGTTAATTAATAATTGATTATGTGAAATAGTAAATAGAACCGCTAAGCGTATAAGACTCATACCGTAAAAACTTAGCACGAAATATAGGGAAATGGAAAATTAAAAACCAAGTATTATTTAGGAAAAATGAATGTTTTTTTCCATCTTCAAGAATATGGCATTTATCGCGGTTTTCCTGCGATTCTTGTGAAAATCGCTGGCAATCCCGTAAATATGCGAAATTGAGGAACTTTTCAATCCAACTGGCATGTTCCAATTGCAGTCAATGAGCCAGAAGTTCCTAATTCACACTCACAATAATCAATAAGGAATGATCTTCATGAGAAAACTTCCAATTCGCCTCCTTGTTTCGATTTTCTTCTTGACCAACATGACCATGCTTGCTCAGGACAAAATGGATAAACCGACCTCCCACACAATGAAAGGCTACCTCGTTGACAATATGTGCGCGACCGGAATGGCAAAGAAAACGCCAGACGAAGCGATGGCAAAAGCTGCAAAGCATACAAAAAGCTGTGCACTCGATGAGAGCTGTCAGGAAAGCGGCTTCGGATTAATGTCAGCGGGCAAATGGTACAAATTTGACGACAACGGAGATAAACTGGCTCTTGCATTATTGAAAAAAACCGAGAAGAATAGTGAAATAATGGTGGCAGTAACCGGCACGCACGATGGAGACATCTTCAAAGTGGCATCGATAAAAGAAGTGAAATCAGAGGGAACCAAAAAAGAGATGAAAAAAATGCCGCCCAAACAAGATGAGATGAAGATGGATTCGACGAAAAAAGTTTGAGGTTTCAATCCTCTCCCGTAATTCATTAGTGAATTGTTCAATTAGAACATTCTTTAAACTAAAAGGCCTCTTTATCAAAGAGGCCTTTTCATTTAACAAGAACTTCTTACTTCCAAAGAAAAGCAATCCCTGTAATGACAAGGGAAAGAATGACAATCGCAGGGAGAAGGAACCGCGAAGGAATTTTTCCTTCTTTGAGTCCCTTTCGATAAATCGTTGCGATGATAATCAAAACGATTACAAGTAGTATCTTCACCCCATATTTTGCAGGGTTGATGTATGCAATGTCCAGCAAGAATAAAATCAGCCCGGTCAGAAACTGTGTATGGGCTGCGCCGACTAAAAAAACCGCAGCTTTGTTCCGGGAAGCCTCTCCGGGTTTCGCGAAAAGGAGAAACACACTGCTCCCGACGACTAGAGCCATTCCTAATATGTGAAGATAGAGCAAGACGTCATGATACATGGAATTCCCTGCAAGTTTTACTTTTTTGATTGAAGGATCATGATCCAAATGTAACAACTTTGGCCTGCTTTTACAACTTAATCATTCTTAGTTTTCCCCGACGGCATTTCAAATTGATTACAACCGAAATTAGCGTTATCTTGTTCCAGTCATTGATGTTTTTCTTCCATAGTCCAGCTAAATACCGATGCTTTTACGACGTTTGAGCATGATTCTGCTCTTGTTTGGAGTCGCGTATTGTGCGGCTCAAAACACGAAGGAAAACGCAGATTTCAAGCTCGCCCTGAACTTGTTCAACGATAAGCTGTACGACCTTTCGCTTGAACAATTTAAGCAGTTTATTTCCACGTACCCGTCCAGTCCCCAAAGCATCGAATCAAAATTCTATATCGCGCTTGTGGATCGTGCGTTGAAGAAGACGGACGATGCGCGCGTTGCATTTCAGAATTTCGCTTTGACCTATCCGGAACATCCAAAAGCGCCCGATGCGTGGTGGAATATCGGCGAAATGTACAGCGAAGGGAAAAAATTCGCCGACGCAGCTTCGGCGTTCGAGCGCATCAAAGTTTTCCAGCCAAAAAGCAAGTTGGCGCCCCAGGCATTGTTGACCGCCAGCGAGTACTTCGAGCGTGCCGGCGACATTGATAACGCCAAGAGATGTTTGCGTTCACTTATCAGCGATTATCCAACGGACGAATTTGTCACGGCTGCACATCTCCATCTGGGAACGCTGTTCGTCAAGGAAAACAACCTCATCGCTGCACGGCAAGAATTGCTTCAAGTCGCCGAGAGCGGGGCCGACAAAGAATTAAGCGCAGAAGCCTCGATACAATTGGCATTGGTGGCCGAGTCTACGGGGAAGCAGGAGGAAGCGGAACAATTGTATCACTCCATTATCGACGAAAAGAAGCCTGATATCTCCGTCAAAACTCTCGCTCGGGCAAGACTTCAGCTTGCGAGATTTTACTTTTCCTCCGGAAGACAATCGGAGGCGATTGAATATTTTCAAAAACTGAGCGCAGACTCTCTTAAACTCTCCCAGGAAATACTCCAACAATCGCTGCTGGGATTGGGCGATAGTTATTATTCGATTCGGGAGTTCAAAAAGGGAGCTGACGCTTATGAGCGTTCTCTTTTTCATCCGGCAGATTCTTCTCTTATCGTTTCGGCGTTTTTTGGCGCGGGGCAGTCATACGATGAGTTGAAAGAATATCGCAAGTCGTTCTCCGCATTTTCAGCCGCGGCGGACAAATCTGTTGCTGCATCCGAAAAGCGGTATGCCCTTCTTCGCGCTGCAACGTTGGCAATTTCGCTGAACAATTTCGAAACGGCTGTCCAGTACTACAAGGAATGTCTCGACCGTTTCCCGAACGACGACGAAGCGCCCGACATTCTTTTTCGGATCGCCGACGTGCTTCGTTTACGCCTCAACGAGCCGCAAAAAGCAATCGATCTTTATGCCTCGCTCCTCGCGCGGTATCCGCAGCATGAAAAGTGCGACGACGCGGCCATGGCAATCGGATTATCGTACGAAGCTCTCCAGGAAACTGGGGAGGCCATAAGAACGTACAACAATCTGATCAATGTGTATCCAGCAAGCCCGTTCGCGGCTGAGGCACTAGAAAGAAAGAATTTTCTCCAGAATCATGAGTCTCCCGATAAAGAGCAAACAGTGAAGCAACTAGCGCTTCTCATCGGCGATCTCATATTAGAGAAGGAAAAATCCGAACTCGCGATGAGACTGGGAGATATTTATCTCAATGTCCTGCAAGATTTCCCGCAGGCGGCGTTGCAATATGAGAAAGCGGAATCAGTCGGCAAGGATTCATTGGTACGTGAGGAAGCCGCATTCAAACACACTGTAGCGTTGTACCGGCAAACCGAAGTCGACTCCTCATCTCTCCAGGCATCAATCAACGCTCTTACGGTGTTCTTGAAAAATTATCCGTCCGGACGGTTCAGCGACGAAGCGGCATTCGACCGATTCCTTCTCCAAATTAAAAAAGGAACTGCAGATACGAAGGCTGGATTGGCAGAGCAATTCCTGAAAGATCGGCCCGCCTCTCGGTTCACGCCGAAAGTTTTGCTGGCATTGGGTAACGCACAAAAGGAAGAAGGACGGCTGAATGAATCGATTGAAATATACGCGCGGATCGCAAACGGATTCCCTGTTCAGCCCGAAGCCGACGAAGCCACGGCAGAACTCGGTATTCAACTCGCTCACTTAGGCAGAAGCGATACGGCGTCTATCGTGTTCAGCAATTATCTTCGCGAGTATCCGAAGGGATTTTTTAGTGCGGATGTGCTATACGAAAACGGCATGCTTTCAGCACGCGAAAATAAACCATTGATTGCTGCGACATCTTTTGAACAGCTTCGAACGAAATATTTCTACTCGCCGCGCGCTGTCGATTGCATCGGAATCCTTGCAGAAAGCTATCAAAAAACAAATCAATTTGACAAAGCGATTGCATTATATCGGCAGCAGCTCAACAAACTATCATCTCCACTGCAAACAAATTCAAAAGGCAAACTTCAGATCGTCTTCCATCTCGGAAAAACCTACGATGCTGCACACGACACAGCAGACGCTCGAAAAGAGTATCTCGATCTTGTCAACGAAGATGCCCGTTCGGCGGATGCATCGGAAGCGTATGCCCGGCTGGCGGTGTTTGAGAGACAAAACGGCAGAAACGACGCTTCCATTCAGTTCTTTGAAAAGTCTATTGCCGCCAAGCGAACGGCTGCAAACACCGCAGAACTTGCATCGCTCTATTTTGCCAATACTGATTACAAAAAAGCGATCAACGAATATGAATCGCTTGCCGAGCTGAACGATGCGGATTCATCGATGCTCAGGTCGGGGAGGATGAACGTTATTCTTTCCCTCTGCCGTACAGATAAAGACAAGGAGGCTGACCATAAGATTGCGGAATTTTTGAAATTATACGGTTCAGACAAGAACGCCCTTGCAGAGTTTGAATTTGAAAAGGCGATGGCGCTGTACCGCAACGAAGAGCCGGATCGCGCACTCGCAATCTTAAAGGCATTCCCGTCGAAGTACGATTCTACCGAAGTACTTCCGCAGGCATTTTTTTGGGTAGGGAAGATTCTTGAGACAAAAGAATTGCCCGACAGTGCCTTGAAGCAGTATGATCTCGTCATGCGGAGGTTCCCGCACTCCACAATCCTCCCGAAGGTATACCTGGCGCTTGGCAACATTTATTTTTTCAAGGAAAATTACGACGAAGCGGTAAAATATTACCGGCTCATCGTCGACAAACCAGATCTGTCGCCAGACATTCTCCCCTTTGCCATGAGCAACCTTATCGAGACCTATAAAGAACTCGCGTTGTATGACGGCGCTCTCGAGTTGACACGGAGCTTCATCGAAAAGTATCCGAACGACGAATCGATCCTGGACAAAAAGGTCGACCTCGGTGTGCTGTATCAGAAGCTCGGGTATTACGACCAGGCAATCGTACAGCTCCAGGCGCTGCTTGAGACGACGAACAAAGACTTTGAATCCGAAATCCGGTACTATCTCGGCGAATCATACTTCGACAAAGGAGAATACCAGCAGGCCATTCTCGAATTCCTGAAGGTTCCTTACCTCATCACGAAGAAAACAAAAATTGATTGGACTCCAAATTCGTATTACATGTCGGCCCAATCGTACGAAAAAATGGGAAAATTCGACCAAGCGCTGAACATGTATCAGCAGATCATCGACAAGCCGGGAATCGACCCGGCGTTCAAGACAGCCGCTCAAAAAGAAATCAATCGCGTGAAAAGCGCAGTCAAGAAAGAGTCGGATTAACACAAACAGCACAACTATGTTCGAAAAAGAAACTGAACAACTTATCGCGACAGTTCGCCAGGCAACGATCGGCGAAGCCAAAGCCCTCGGCTTGAGAGAAATTTTTGAATCAAGCATCCCGTCGGACGTGAAGGTGTTTTTCCGCGCTGAAGTCGAGTGGATGCTCGATGCGGACAGGAAACCGGAGCCGCGATCGTCGAAGTTCAACTACAATCTTCCCGAGATTGCGATGCTTCGGGAACAAACCAAATCGCTGCTCATCCATAATTTTATTTTTTCAAAAGCCGATTTCGAGGCAACGCTCGATAAGTGCGTCCACTTTATGCTGAATTACCTCTGCCGGCCACAATGGACGTTGAACAGTTTTCTGTTCGAAGAGTCTGCGCGGGCTTCAACCCAGCAGATACTGCTGAAGCTCCGGTATTGCAGAGATTATGCATACTTCCCGGACATCCTCCGCCGCTATATTCAACAACGCGGCGTCGAAGAGATGACGCTCGAAGAGGGAAAAAACCTTATCGCGCGAATCGACGCCGAGGTTGTGAAAAATCATTCGAGCATTGAGCTTGCCAAGATGACGCTGCCGCTGTACGATTTTGTGGCGTATGCGCGGTCGCACAATATGAGCGCTACTGCCCGGACCGTTCCGACCCGTGCATTGATGTATTTCTTTGAAGACAAAAAAATTGGCGCGATGCACGAACGGGTATCGCGTGAGCGTGAAGTGAACAATGTAAAAGAATTGAGTTACGGCCAGCTTGTCAATCTTCTGGAAAAGGTCAGGACCGGCGACGAGCACGCTCATGTCTTCGATGAAAATGCCGAACCTTTGCCGGCACTTGACGAAGCCACTTTGGAACTGCCGTCGCTGTCGCTCTCAGTGAAGGAAGCAGAAATGACAGTCTTAAAACCAGCAGAACCGCCGAAGCCCACCCCTCCTCTTTTTTCGCTTGAGGAGGAACGGACCATCATCAAGCATGTATTCCACCAAAATGAAGAGCAATTCCAGTCTGCGGTAAAAGAAGTGTTGACCGCGGCGACATGGGAAGAAGCCGCGCTCTCGATCGACCACTTCTTCCTGATGAACGACGTTGAAGCGTTTTCCAAAGATGCGATTCTTTTT
Source organism: uncultured Bacteroidota bacterium (assembly GCA_963843065.1). Lineage (GTDB taxonomy): Bacteria > Bacteroidota > Ignavibacteria > UBA10030 > UBA8401 > JAGVPT01. Next base: position 13,253 of record CAWJKX010000114.1, on the reverse strand, counting down.
ACCAATAGAGTGCAGAGCAGGTTCACGAACAAATAAAAAGAAATACTAAACTCTAATATCTAAATCCTAATTCTTCAAGGGGGGGATGGGCGATGAAAAAATACGATTTGGAAGATCGGACGTTGAGGTTTGCAAAAGAGGTCATTCGTTTAGTCAACAAGGTATCAAAAACGCTACCGAACGTCGAAATCGCAAGACAGCGTGTACGCTCATCAGGCTCCGTGGGAACCAATTACATAGAAGCAAATGAATCTCTCGGAGAAAAAGATTTTGCAATGAGGATTAAGATCAGTCGAAAAGAGGCAAAGGAAAGCCGGTATTGGCTTCAACTTCTCGAAGGCTCCCCGGATTTAAGAGACAGGCAGGCCCATCTCATTCAGGAATCTACAGAGCTGATGAAAATATTCGGTGCGATTTTAGAAAAAATAAAACAAAGGCAGCAACAAAATGGGTAATTTGTCTTTGTAATTTTAGGATTTAGACATTAGAATTTAGGAATTAAACATTTATGTTTATTGATTCGGCAAAAATTTTCATACGGTCCGGCAGTGGGGGCAACGGCATTATTCATTGGCGCCGCGAGAAGTACGTCCCGAAGGGGGGCCCGGACGGGGGAAACGGCGGAAAGGGGGGCAATGTAATTATCAGGGCAGAGAAACAGCTCACGACGCTTCTCGATTTTCGTTACAAGCGACGATACATTGCGCAAAATGGAAACCCGGGCGAAGGCTCAAACATGGAGGGCCGGTCGGCCCAGGATATTTTGATAAAAGTCCCCTGCGGGACGATCGTAAAAAACGCTTTGAACGGTGAGATTATCGGGGATTTGGTTGACCACGGTTCCGAAATTGTCGTCGCTAAAGGAGGACGCGGCGGAAAAGGAAATTCTGAATTCGCTACATCCACCAACCAGGCACCGCGCATCTGTACTCCGGGCGAAGAGGGAAAAGAATTCAATCTTGATCTGGAGCTGAAACTTCTTGCAGACGTCGGATTGGTAGGATTTCCGAACGCCGGAAAGTCGACTCTGATCTCTAAAATTTCGGCGGCAAAGCCGAAGATCGCCGATTACCCTTTCACGACGCTCGTGCCGAACCTGGGGATGGTCTATTTTCAGGAAGGAAAAAGTTTCGTCGTCGCAGATATTCCCGGCCTCATCAAAGGCGCGCACGAAGGCAAAGGGCTCGGAACCCAATTTCTCCGGCACATCGAACGAACAAAAGTGCTCGTGTATCTGGTTGAATGTACCAGTCCTGACCCGAAGAAAGACTTCATGACACTGGAGAGCGAACTGAAGTCGTTTAACAAGGATTTACCGAAGAAGCCGACGCTCGTAGCGTTTACCAAGCTCGACATTGCCGATGCATCACTTCGAAAGGCTCTCAAAAAAATAAAGTTTCGCAAGGGAATTTCCGTACATTTTATTTCTGCCGTAACCGGCGAAGAACTCAGCGGCTTAGTCGCAGCGATGTGGAAAGTGCTGGAGAAAAAAAAATAACTTGATAAGATGTCGGAGATCTCGCGGGGCCACCTTGAATCAAGTAGTTGGACATCTTAGCTTACACTTATAGCTGTCGGACACCTGATGTGAGAAATCACGATATGGTGGAATCTTTGGCAAAGCAAAGCGAAAAGGTCTCCGACAGCTCTCCGACCGTAACACGACTTTGGAACTCTCCACATTGAAATTCACTCCGTTTCTTTGTAGATTCATCCTCAATGAAACCACCCAAACGCGATTCGGATTTTACAACACCGGAACGGCTTGACAATGAGACCGAGTTCGACCATGCGCTCCGTCCGTCGGCCTTCGACGAATTTGTCGGACAGAAAAATATTGTCGACAACCTGAAGATTTTCATCGCAGCGGCGAAACATCGGAACGAATCGCTGGACCATGTACTCCTCACCGGTCCCCCGGGGCTGGGCAAAACCACGCTGGCCTACATTATCGCCAATGAAATGGCTGCGGATATTAAAATTACGTCCGGGCCGGTCCTCAATAAGCCCGCCGACCTGGCAGGTGTGCTGACGAATCTCCAAGAAGGCGACGTACTCTTCATCGACGAAATCCACAGGCTCAATTCTGTGGTAGAGGAATATTTGTACTCAGCGATGGAAGAATTCCGCCTGGACATCATTATTGATGCGGGACCGAGCGCCCGGAGCATTCAACTCTCTCTCCCGAAATTTACCCTCGTCGGTGCAACAACGCGTGCGGGTCTCCTTACGGCGCCGCTCCGTGCACGGTTCGGCGTAACGAACAGACTCGATTATTATTTGCCCGACCAGCTTTCCACCATTATCAAGCGCTCTGCCGACATCCTAAAGATTGAAACCGAAGAAGGCGGCATCGCGGAAATTGCCAAGCGATCACGCGGAACGCCCCGCATCGCCAACCGCCTGCTGAAACGGTGCCGCGATTTCGCAGTGGCCGACAAAAAGCTCGCTCATTATCATAACGTTGTTACCAAAGAAGTTTCCGAACACTCGCTCCGCGCCCTTGAAGTCGACGACCTTGGCCTCGATGAGATGGATAAGCGTATCCTTCGGACAATCATCGAAAAATATGACGGCGGTCCCGTAGGGGTCAGTTCGCTTGCTGTCGCCGTCGGCGAGGAACCGGGAACTATTGAAGAAGTGTACGAGCCGTTCCTGATCCAGGAGGGGTTTATCAAAAGGACACCGCGCGGGAGAGAAGCAACGACGATAGCGTATAAACATTTTGGGATAACGAGAAAGAAAATCGTTCAGGAAAATCTCGATTTGTGAACCAACAATGGTTGAGGATGGTGCCATGTCGCTCGACAGCGATTTGCAGTCTGTTCAAGAAGTCCGGAATCTTTTGACCAAGGCGAAGGAAGCGCAACTCGCCTTTCGCGCATATTCCCAGGAACAAGTAGACAGAATTGTACAAGCGATGGCGGATGCGGGGTTCGCGAACGCCAACCATCTCGGACAAATTGCCTTCGAAGAAACCGGCTTCGGCAAACCTGAAGACAAAAAGAAGAAGAATGAATTTGCTACAAAACGCGTCTATGAATCCATAAAAGATTTAAAAACCGTCGGCATCATACGCGAAGACAAGGAAAAACAAATCGTTGAGATCGGCGAACCGATGGGAGTTGTGGCAGCGCTGATCCCTTCCACTAATCCGACGTCGACGGTGATGTTTAAAGCGATTATTTCGGTGAAAGGACGCAACGGATTCGTTGCAAGCCCGCATCCGCGAGCGGCAAAGTGCACGTTAGAAGCCGCACGCATCGTTGCTAAAGCCGCAGAACAAGCGGGAGCACCACACGGACTGATTGCCTGCATGTCGGCACCTTCAATCGAAGGAACGAATGAATTAATGAAGCACAAACTTACGGCAGTGATCCTCGCAACGGGGAGCAATTCGATGGTGCGTGCCGCATACAGCTCGGGCAAACCGGCGCTCGGAGTGGGCTCAGGAAATGTTCCGGCGTTTATTGAACGCACTGCAAACATAAAAAAGGCCGTCGCAGATATTGTTTCCGGAAAGATGTTCGACTGGGGAGTCCTCTGTTCAACCGAATCAGGAGTCATCATTGATTCGCCCATCAAGCCGCACGTCATCGACGAGTTCAAAAAACTGAAAGGCTATTTCGTCAATCCCGATGAGAAGGAGAAGCTCAGCCGCACAATGTTCGACCCTAGCGGTGCGATCAACCCTGATATTGTCGGCAAAGCTCCCCTGTTCATTGCACACAAAGCCGGGTTTGAAGTCCCCGCAGAAACCTCCTGTTTAATTGCTGAGTTGCCCGATGTCGGAAAGGAGTATCCTCTTTCACGTGAGAAATTATCGCCGGTCCTTGCGATGTTCACCGTAAACGGATGGCGTGAAGGCTGCGAACGGTGTATCGCGATGCTCGAGTTCGGAGGATTAGGACACACGATGGTGATCCATTCGTCGGACCGGGATATCATTATGAAATTCGCGCTCGAAAAGCCTGCATGCCGAATTCTCGTCAACACACAAGCGGCGCTCGGCGCAGTCGGATATACCAACGAGCTTCCGCCATCGATGACCCTGGGACCGGGAACATTTGGGAAATCGATCATTTCTGAAAATGTTTCCGCAAAACATCTCATCAATATCAAACGGCTTGCTTTTGAGACGAGGCCGATCAATCAGGATTCAGGAGACAGGAGTCAGGAAACAGGAGACAAAATCAAGGATACAGGAGCAATGGGAAAGAGAGCGGAAACTTTGGTAACTTCGCGAAGTTGGATGGAAGAGATCGATGAGAGAATTCGGTTGAAAGCCGGAAACCAGCCGGTCCACTTCAAGCCGCATGGGGAAGAACAAATGCAGAAAGAAGTGAAGTACGGAACTGGAATGACAATTGGTGAGGTAGAACGAGTGATGAAGGAATTCCAAAAGTAGTTAAAAGTTATAAGTGGAAAGTCAAAAATGATAGACTTTGGATTTTCTATCGAAAACATGCTTTTCACTTAAAACTTATAGCTTGAGACTTCTGAAAAATTCCTAAGTAATGTCATTCTGAGGAGCGTAGCGACGAAGAATCTAGTTTTTCTTCTCAAATTGAACGAATAGATTCTTCTCCCGCCGGCTTGCGGCGGGATCAGAATGACATTTGAATACCAATTTTTCAGATGTCTCAACTTACAACTTATAACTTTCCACTTTTAACTTCTTTGAAAAAGCTCCCCCGCTCTTTTTACGCCCGCCCTGCCCTTCGCGTTGCAAAAGACCTTCTGGGAAAAACCCTCGTGCGAAGAATCGGAAGGGACACTCTCTCGGGAAAAATTGTTGAAGTCGAGGCGTATCGCGGCGCAAAGGATCCAGCAAGCCACGCGTACCACGGAAGGACAAAACGGAATGAAGTGATGTTTCATCAAGGCGGCTGCTTGTACGTGTATTTTACTTACGGAATGCACTTCTGCGCAAACATAGTGACGGGAAAGAAAGATGTTGGGGAAGCTGTGTTGATTCGAGCCCTTCAACCGGTTACCGGCATTGAGGTGATGAAGAGAAATAGAAGCTTTACTAAAGGAGCCAGGGCGAAGCATAGCCTGACCAACGGTCCGGCAAAGTTATGTCAGGCTTTTGGCATTGAAGGGAAAGAAAACGGAACCGATTTGCTCGGCGACAAGATTTTCCTCATTGCCGGAGTGTCGATTCCAAAAGCTCATATTGGAACTTCAACGCGTGTGGGGATTTCGCGAGGAAAAGAAAAACGATGGAGATTTTTCATAAAAGAGAACGCTTGGCTTTCACAATAGCAATTCGCCTCAATTCGGAAGCAAGTCGGTTCTCCCCTCCTTTTCCCAAACTCCGTCGAGTTACATTCAATTAAGGATTTGAGACATCTGAAAAAATGGTATTCAAATGTCATTCTTCTCCCGCCGCAAGCCGGCGGGAGAAGAGTCTATTCGTTCAATTTGAAAAGAAAAACCAGATTCTTCGTCGCTACGCTCCTCAGAATGACATTACTTAGGAATTTTTCAAAAGTCTCGATTTGTTAATTCCTTTTAGACCGATTCTTTACCAACCTCCGATCGTTTTTCTTTACAAGTCGAATCCCCGCCTCGAACACCGGCATCAGCATAAAAAAGAGCGCAAGCATGAAGAACGGCCAGTTGAACTCAGCCGGGAGATCCTCCACTCCGCTGTTCCCTTTTCCAATAATCTCAATGGAATGATCCATAAAAACGTACAACGCTACGGAAATTCCGCAGAGATAGAAAGACCAACCCAATCTTCCGATCTGAAATGTCGAATCGCTGATTCCGTTCTGGGCCAGAAGGCTTCCTAAAATAATTAAAACGAGGGAGATTAAAATCGGCGACAATACCGGACCCCACCATGGAATCGGAATGAGAAAGAGAATATCCCAGTCAAAGAGCGAGTGCGGCCAGCCGACAATGATTTTTAAAAAGAGATAGTAGAAAATATCCCAAATGCCAAACGCTGCCATGAAAAATCCGAGTCTGCTTTTCCATGACGTACCAGCCAGCCAGCCAACGGTTACCAACATTATCAGCGTTGCCGCCTCGCGGACAATCTCCGTCGCGCCAAAAGAATCGATAATCGGCAAAGGCGTTTGTTGGTACGGTTCAATGCGATTCACCAGTGTTCGCAAGTAGACTACCGTCGAGGATTCCACCCACGCCATTGCGATTGAAAAAATAACGACGATGGCAATGCGAATTCTCAAGCGCTTGGATTGCTCTTTCACATCAGAGGATATCGTTTAAGAAAAATCATTTCTACCAGCAGCATCATCGTGCAAACGGTCGGGACTTCTGCAGCAGCGCATGGACACAATACAGTGCTACGAGAGCGACAATGACAACAGGAATAATCAAGAATTTTTTAACCATCTGTAAAAACGGATTCACAGCGAGCATAACAGATCCTTTCAAATATGGCTTTCGCCGGCGATAGGGCCATTTACAGAGCCACGTTTCGTCCGATGCACGCCTTCAATAAACTTTCCGAGATACGCCCCTCCGAATGCCGGGAGAAACGAGATAAGTGAACCGACTCCATCAGAAAAGAATAATCCATTTTGATGCGTCGCTTCAATCCAAATGAACTGTGAAAGAGGAACAAATAGTCCCAGCACCAGAGCATGCTTCCAAACACTCTTGGGTGTCGTAAACCCCAGAAAGAAACCGAATGCAAGAAGAAGCAGCACGGGGAATTGAGGCTCCGATGTACCGAGGTTAATAAATCCCGTTAACCATCCAAGAAAGAGGGACGCCATGATTCCGAACTGATTCGGCCGGAAATAAACGACGATAACTCCTACTAGAAAAATAACGACGAGCGAATTGAACCCTATGATTGTGAACAAAAATTTTGCAGGCATAGCCATCCTCCACGGTGGTTATAGTGAGTAATAAGTATTTGTATTGCAGCCACGTATTTCAATGAGACATGAATGCAGCCCCGTCTGATGGTGCTCCTCGGCAAAACAAAAGTAAGCTCATATAATCGTGGTTCGTCATTGTTCCGTCTTATCGGTCGTATCCCTGACAATATCATTTGCACTGGTTAATCAATTTTTCCATCGCATCAATATGCTCAGAAAACGCCTTTCTTCCTGCGTGAGTTGCCGAATACGTTGTAAGGGTTTTTCTTCCCAACAAATTCTTTTTCGACTTTGATATACTTTTTCTTTTCAAGCGTTGCAATGTGCGTGGCAAGGTTCCCGTCGGTAAGCGTTAACATATTCTTAAGTGAATTAAAGTCCATTGAATCATTCACGGCGAGAATCGACATCACGGTCAACCGGACACGGTTCTCGAAAACTTTATTCAAACTCTCAAAGATTTCTTTCACTTTTCGTACTTGAAGTACATGAACGTTCCGTACGCGATATGCAGTATCCCAAATCCAATCCCCCAAAAGACGATCCCGAACTGAACCCAGATCGAAGCGAGCAGACCCAGACATATTTCACTCATTCCCAGATAGCGAATTTCTCTCAACGTATACTTGCTTGTGTTCAGTAATGCGAGACCGTAAAAGATCAACATCGCTGGAGCGATCAAAAAAAGGATGTTATGATATACCAGAATCAGGCAGAACAGCCCACCCACGGCCAACGGAATAAACAAATTCACCAGCAACGACTTTGTGGCAGAGCTCCAAACGGGAAGTTGTTTCTTTCGCGCCATTCGCACCGAGAAATTTGCCGCGAAGCTCAATGCAACAATGAGCGTCAGGATAGACCCAATCAAAAAATAAGCGGCGCCATTCGAGCCTGAACTCCTGGTTCCGGCTGTGTCGATGAAATACTGCGCGATGACAGCCGCTGCAATTCCGACTATGCCGGCGCTTATTCCCGAAAGGCCGCTCAGAGAAAGAAATTTCGACGATTGTTCCATCATAGATCGGATTTCGGAAATATCTTTCAGGCGGTCGTCAATGGTGGCCATAGAATTAATTCAATTAGTGGAAAACAATTGGGTTTGATAACTTGCTTTTCAAAGCACTTTCTACTACAAAGTTAAAAAGCAAATAAGGTAATGTCAAGCAAAATCTGTCACCATCCAAGAAAATATGGAGATCGGCGGATTCACGCAGGCCGGAGGCAAAGAACAAAGAGTGAACCGACAATTCAGTTGACGGAATACGATGCAAAGAAAATCGCACCTTCTCACGTCCTTTTTATGACGCTGTGGTCCAGCGCCTTCCGAAGGTCGTAAATGATATCCTCGGGTTTCTCTATTCCTACCGAGAGCCGAATGCCGCCGGGATCGATTCCGCGTTTCAGTTGTTCTTCAGGGGGTATGCTCGAGTGTGTCATTGATCCTGGATGTTCAACAAGCGTTCTGATTGAACCGAGGCTCACTGCAAGCGTAATGGTGTACGAATGTTTCGCAATGAAATTCACAATCCGGTCTGCACGGTGTTTCCGTTCTTTTGGTGATTTTCCCTTCGGTATAAAGTAGAGAAGTGTACCCGGAGCAAAGGTGCCGTCATACGATGTCATTTGGGAATGCGCCAGCGACCTTTGAGGGAATGAATCTAACCCGGGATAACTGACCATTCCGATATGTTTGTCATGCTCGAGTGCTTCGGCAACTTTCTGGGCAGACACCAGCTGCCGGCTGAACCGAACGGCGAGCGAAGGCAAACCGTAGACAAGAATCGGCCATGCGCTCTTTGTCGCCAACACTCCGCCGAAATCTTTTCGATACAACATCAGACGGTCATAACTCCACTGAGGTCCGATGACGACCCCTCCCATGTCCGTACCGAAACCGCACAGTCCCTTCGTCAGCGAGTTGACAACAAAATCCACGCCGAGTGATATCGGGCGTTGGCAGAAAGAAGTCGCGAACGTGTTATCTACAACAGTAAAAATACGATGCTGTTGATAACGATGAATATTATGCAGTCTGGCAATTTCAACGACTTTCTGAATGTCAATAAGTTCCATCGTCGGGTTGACGGGCGTTTCAAAATAGAGCATCCGTGTCTGCGGTGTAACAGCTCTGCTCAATGCTTTCAGGTCGTTAAAATCAACCCATGTCACTTTGATCTTATACCGCGGATACCAATTTTTAAATAACGAGTAGGTGCAGCCGTAAAGCATCTTGTGCGCGATTATTTCACTCCCCGTGCCGGCAAGAATACCGCAAACGGCCGAGATTGCCGCCATGCCGGTGGAAAAGGTTATCGCACACTCCCCTTCCTCAGCCATCGCAAGGTTCTCTTCCAAGATTTCCTTGTTCGGTTCGCCGAGCCTGTCGTAGATATAGATCGGCGCGCGCGATTTCACCTCGAAATCTTCTCCGTGATGGGCAAATTCGATGAACCCCTTCGCCCCCCTCTTGGTTGTGTCGAGGCGGTACGTCGATGACGAAGACAACGGCGGGATCAAATGATGGCTGTAATCCCATTTCGTCGTGAACGATTTTCCGTAGATGAGCCGGGTTTCGGCTGCATACGTTTTCTTCTTCGATTTCATTTTCATGGGGATCTCCTTTTCAGGATTCGGACTGCGAACCGTTAGGGCAGTTCATTCATAGATGAGTGATTACTGCACGCTTCGTACCAAAGCTCAAAGCATAATTCTCTTTGCCCGATGGACAATTAAAAAAAGGCCGCGCGAATTAGAATATCGTACGGCCTTGTGCTTATCATAGATTAGCAAATTTATTATTTATTCGCCCTCGCGGCTAGTTGGCGATCTATCATGATCAAACTTACCGGCGAGTCGCCGACCATCTTCAATTGCTCAAGAACATCGCCTGCATTCTTCTCTTCTTCCAACTGTTCAGTGATAAACCATTCGAGCATGATCTGCGTTGGATAATCTTTTTCTTTGATGGCGAGTTCGTACAATTTATTGATCATCCCGGTAACCTTCTGTTCATGTTCCAGCACCTGCTTGAACACATCGACCGGTGATTTGAACTTCGCGTGGGGCTTCTCGATCGTCTCCAATTCCACATGCCCGTTCCGTTCGATCACGTAGCCGTAGAACTTCATCGCATGAGCGTACTCTTCCGTACTCTGGACCTTCATCCAGCTGGCAAAACCGGAGAAGTTGGACTCGGCATAATAGGTGGACATTGCGAGATACAAATAGGATGAATACAATTCCTTGTTGATCTGGTCGTTGATCGCATCCTGAATTGATTTACTGATCATAATACTCCCTCTTAAATGGTTGAACGATGTGTCGGCAAATTTCGATAAATCAATATAATCAATTTCAGTTTCGAAAGCATTAACCTGAGTGACGCGGTGGTCTCCCAGTTTGGGCAGCTGTCGGACACCTTCTTGATCTACCGTACCAAATATTTCAACATTTCACGATTTCTCGGATAAGGTATCCGGCAGCTATGGCACATATTACGCCCACAATACCAATCCTTGCTTCAACGGATTGTCGATGTCCGGGTGATGAGGAAGAATTCGAACCGTGTAACCCTGTCGTCCGCTCGCTTCCGATTTAATTGTACAGAGGAATTCGAAGATCCTTCCTTTCGGTTTTCCCGAAGCGGCCATCGGAAGAACCGTCGGATTCGCAATCTCTCCGCTTAAATTTAGCATGCCGTGGTACAATTCCACCGCGACGTCATCCGGTGTCAGGACGCCCAGGTCGATGTTCGCATGAACATCGAGCGACTCGCCGACCTTCATCCCTTTCTGCCCGTCAGATTTAATTTCAATAATCTTTATGGTCGCCCAATTTTGCTGCACTTTTGCCCGCCATTCTGCGAGTGCTTTTGTGCTCTTCAATTTTTCACTCGTGAGCGATGAAAAACGGTTATGCGCGGGGAGATAATATTCTTCCGCGTATTCTTTCACCATCCTGTTGGTATTGAACACCGGACAGATTTCCCGCATCGAGGTTTTCATTTTGCTGATCCATGCACGGGGCAATCCGTCGGCACCGCGATTATAGAAGAGAGGTATCAGTTCCTTCTCGAGAAGGTTGTAGAGCGCGTTCGATTCGACTTCATCCTGATATTTATCGTCGCCATACTCTTCTCCCTGCCCGATCGCCCAGCCGGTGTTCACGTTGCAGGCCTCCACCCACCAGCCATCAAGAACGCTGAGATTGAGTGCGCCGTTCACCGCCGCTTTCATCCCGCTTGTTCCGCTTGCCTCGAGTGGGCGGCGCGGTGTGTTCAGCCAAACGTCTACGCCCTGAACGAGATAGCGGGCGACAACCATGTCGTAATCTTCAATGAACACCATGCGGCGCCGGACTTCGGGCTGCCGTGCAAAATGGACTATTTCCCTGATCAATTCTTTTCCAGGATTATCCATCGGATGCGCCTTTCCCGCAAAAATAATTTGCACAGGCTGGTCTTTGTCCCCAAGGATACGAATCAACCGTTCAGCATCGCGAAGGAGCAGCGTGGCTCTTTTGTACGTCGCGTAGCGCCGAGCGAAACCGATTGTCAGAGCATCCGGGTTGAGAAGCTCCGATGCCTGTGCGACTTCATTGCGCAATGCTCCCCGAGACTCAAATTGAGATCGGAGCCGCTGACGTGCAAATGCAACAAGCCGTTCTCGTCTCCGTTCGTGTGTTCGCCACAGTTCTTCGTCCGGAATCCGATGCACAAAACTCCACAGTTCATTCTCGCTCACGTCGTCCTTCCATCGGGGACCGAGATAGCGCTCAAATAATCCCACCATATCGCGGCTGACCCACGACGGAACGTGAACGCCGTTCGTTATGGAGCCGATCGGCGTATCTTGAGCCGGAATGCCGGGCCAAACATTCTGCCACATCGCTCGCGAAACTTCGCCATGGAGTTTGCTCACGCCATTGCTGTACGCAGACATCCGCAAAGCCAAAATCGTCATGCAAAAATCTTCCGCGTCGTTGTTGATATCTCTCCGGCCTAATCCGAGAAAATCTTTTCGGGAGATTCCGAGCGTTCTATAGAAATGTCCAAAATATTTGTCCATCAACACCGGAGTAAAATAGTCGTTTCCTGCGGGAACCGGAGTGTGCGTGGTAAAAACTGCACCCGCAGTCGCTGCTTCGCGGGCTTCCGCGAAAGAAATATTATTCTCGTTCATCAACTGACGGCATTGCTCGAGTGAGAGAAATGCCGAGTGTCCTTCGTTCATGTGGCAGACTGTCGGTTTCATACCCATTGCGCACAACGCCCTGTAGCCTCCGATGCCGAGCATAATTTCCTGTTTCATTCTCAATTCACGATCGCCGGCGTAGAGTTGATCCGTGATATCCTGGTCTTCCTGAGAGTTTACCGGGATGTTGGTATCCAGCAGAAAAACAGGAACCCGTCCTGCCTGCACTCGCCACACTTGAGCAAAGACGTTTCGCCCCGGATATTCAACCGACACCATCACAGGTTTGTCTTCTTTGTCCCTTTCAATTTGGATGGGCTGTGTATAGAAATCATTTTCAGGATGGCGCTCCTGCTGCCAGCCATCCACGTTCAGATACTGGCTGAAGTAACCCTGTTGATAAAGCAATCCGACACCGACGAGCGGAATACCCAAGTCGCTTGCCGATTTGATATGGTCGCCGGAAAGAATTCCCAAACCGCCCGAATAGTTCGGCAAACATTCTGTCAGTCCAAACTCTGCGGAAAAATATGCGATGGCCGGAGTGCTTCTCCTTGCCGTGTTTTTTTTGAAACCAGCTTGAGCTTACGTCGAGATATTGTGCATACCGGTCCCACGCGCGATCAAGTTCGCCGAGAAACGCTTCGTCATGCGCTAATGAGTTAAGCCGTTGTTGCTTGATTGCTCCGAGCATCTGGACGGGATTGTGGTGAGATTCTTCCCACAAATCGGTGTCAAGACGCATGAATACTTCCAGAAGCTCATGGTCCCAAACCCAAACGAGATTGTACGCAAGCGCGTAGAGGCGTTGAAGAGGTTGAGGAAGGGACGGTGCAACAGAATAAATGAAAATTGGACGAGTCATAAATCCTCCATCGTCAGCATTGAAAGGAACGAAGAACCGCGGTATCGATGTTATTTAAATTCTTCCATCGGCACGCCGTCGACAGTACCGGGGATAGTCTATTTTGAGGATACGAGCAAGTGTCGGAGCAATGTCGACTATATGAACTTCACGTTGGATATGAATTGCTTTCATCCCGGGGTACAAGAATATTATCGGCACATGGGTGTCATAACTGTATACCGAGCCATGAGTAGTCCCGGTAGAATGGGACTCCACCAGGCAATATTCACAGTACCGAATTTGAAAGTCTTCTCCGCGCGGCGGGTAGTAACTCCGTCTAAATTGCGC
>CAWJKX010000113.1:0-5103 GCA_963843065.1 uncultured Bacteroidota bacterium | reverse complement strand
AAGGTACGGACGGTCGGGCGTTTCCGCATCCACCAATTCGCGGCGAAAGTACACATCGGCGATTCCGTCGATGCGACGCAGCGCTTCCCCGGCGCGTTGTTCGAGCTGGATGCTGTCTTTTCCGGCACGGGCAGCGTCTGCATAATTGAGAAATCCCCCCGTTTCAAAAATCGGGTCAGTTATTACCCATTCCCTACGAATTATGCGGTCGATCGAATCAATCTTTGGTTTGATTTGAGTCGGGTATAAAATACGGCGTGCCTCTTGATGTCTGAATTGAACAAGAAATTCCGGCAACGGCATTACTCCGTGATCTGCACTCAGCACCACGATGACGTTGGAATGACCGACAATTGAATCTACGTGCGAAAAGAATGAGCCAAGCGCGCGGTCGAGCCGGAACAAATGGTCCATCATCTCATGGCTGTTCGGGCCAAATGCATGCCCGACGTAGTCGCAGTCGGACAAACTTAAACAAAGAAGGTCGGTAACGCCGCGCTGGCCGAGTTTCTCCGCCTCTATGGCCCTTCGCGCAAAATCCAAAACAAGCATATCACCATACGGCGTCGTGAGAATTTGCTCGTTTTTTCTCGAAGCCGAAAACTTGTGAGGAAACGACGAAGAAGAATCCCATTTCGCTTCGGCGTTGAATTCGTCGGGGCCCTCTTTTGTATATACGCTGTCCGGTAAAAGTTTTGTCCACGATGCCGGAACATTTCTTTCTATCCACTTTGAATCGTTGAAATCGCGCGCCCATTCCGGTTCATGCTGAGTGTCAGTACTCCGACGTTACCATGTGGCCGTTCTTCCGGCTGTACCAAAATGCGTAATCGGGATGTTTGCCCCCCATTAAAATTGCCGCCCGGTCTTTTCCCGATGCCGCAATTACTTTCGACCCAGGCGATGAAGCTTTCAACCAATCGCCTATCCCTGTAACAAGAAGATTGTTCGGTGAAGAGCCACCTCCTTCGTTATCAACAGTACCTGCTGCCGTATCCTCAACACAATAGACTGACTTTCGCGTGAGGGGATTTATCCATTCATTTTCAATCATACCGTTTTTCATGGGGTATGTGCCGGTGCAGAGTGTTGCGTGCCCGAGACATGTTACACTCGAAGCGTAGTTGAGATTCGCGTTCGAGAAAAACACTCCATCGGTATAGAGCTGTTTGAGCCCGCCCGTGAAATCAGGGGCAAAACGGTCAAAGTAATCCTCACGCATCTGGTCGACTGAAATAAAAATGATCAACCGCGGCGGCTCCGCGGCAGACACCTGACATTTTGTAATGGTCAGAAACATCCCTATCAACAGAATTCGTGCACGCAGGCTTTTCATACTGGATATTCTTCTCTCTGTATAGACTAATCACAAAACATTCAATTGTGGTGCAAGATACGACAAAGTTAGAAAGATAGAAAGGGCTATTCCGAAAAACCATTTTATTTAGTATCTTCAAACAATAATAGTTAACAATTCCTTAACCAATCATTAATGCCTTATGCGCTTGCACATGATAAAAGCTTTTTCTCTTGCCGGCTGTCTCTGGGTTCTGTTCGTTTTCCCGCTGGCCTCCCAGCCGAAGTCAATTACTATCCTTCATACCAATGATATCCATGCTAATTTTATCCCGCATGAGGCAACGTGGATAAGAGAAACTCCGAAGCCGATGGTAGGAGGAATCAACGAACTCTCGTTTGCGCTCGACAGCATCAGGAAAATAAACAAAGCGACATTGTACCTCGACGCCGGAGACGTCATGACGGGCAATCCGATTACCGAGTACCAGTACAAAGGCGCGCTTGGCGGAGCCCTCTTCGAAATGATGAACATGATTGGCTGTGAAGCATGGTGTATTGGGAACCACGATTTTGACCTTGGCCAGCAGAACCTGTTGCAGCTTACGACAATTGCAAAATTTCCGACTCTCTCGGCGAATGTCGTGAACGACAAAGGCGAATACCCGGTGAACAATAAACCGTACGTCATCATCGATAAAAATGGATTGAAGATCGGAATCATCGGCGTCATGTCGCAGGGTTTGTACGGCTTGGTAAATCAAACAATGCTTGTCGGAATCAAAGTCCTTTCACCGATTGCTACCACTCAAAAATTTATCGACGACCTGCAGCCCAGGACGGATTTGATTATTGCATTGACCCATGAAGGCGTCGACGACGATTCAGTGCTCGCGATGAATGTCCACGGTCTAAACATTATTGTCGGCGGACATTCACACACACGATTGAAAAAGCCGAAATACATCAACGGCGTGATCATCGTTCAAACCGGTTCTTACTGCGAAAACCTTGGCGTGCTCGATGTGACTGTTGAAAATAAAAAAGTAACGCAGTATAACGGCCAGCTTATTCAATTATGGTATAACAGCGCCCGGCCAAAGACCGAATTATCAACTTTCATCGACTCTGTTCAGCATGGTATTGAAAAAGACTACAGCCAGGTGATCGGCACGCTGAAGGGAGACTGGTTGCGCAACGACAACGAGGAATCCGGAATCGGCGATTTTCTTGCGGACGCACAGCGCGAAGCCGCTCATGCCGACGTCGGTTTTATGAACAATGCTGGTATCAGAAAAAACCTTTCAGCCGGACCGATAACAAAACGCGACATCTTTGAAATACTCCCTTTCAGAAATATCCTGATGACCTTCCAGCTAAGTGGGGCTGAGGTCAAAACGATCGTTCTCAATTACATCGAGAAGCATCTGAGAATTCAGACATCGGGAATCCGGTGCGAGTGGAAACGCGGTGCCGATGGGAAAGCTGAAATCGTGAAGCTTGAGATCAATGACAAGCCGTTCGATGAAAACGCAATATACACAGGGGCGGCGAGCGACTATCTTGTCGGCGAAGCAAAACGCTATCTCGGTGTCGAAATTCTCCATCCTATATACCTTCAGCAGACGGTCTTCGAAACGATAGAAAAGAAAGTGCAGGATGAAAAAGAGGTCGATGCAAAAGCAGAAGATCGTTTCAAAGAAGATAAGTAACTAGTGTTGTGTAACAGAAATTCCTTGAATAAGTGTGGCCAGCTAAATCCATGATTCCTGACGGATTTCGGACGTCGATGGCTTCAGACATTCTTAACTTATTTGCGATACGGGACACTAGAAGCCATCTAAAAAATGGTTTCGATGTAGAATGCATTTGTAAATGTCATGCTGAACGTAGCGAAGCATCCACTACACTGAAGCCTCGTAGATTCACGATGCATGATTGTCATGGATTCTTCACTCCGCTTCGCTCCGTTCAGAATGACTTTTTTGGGAGTTTTTGAGATAGTTTCTAATGAATTATCCACTACCTTCACGAATGACACAAAGAGATATTTTGTTTGCACATTTTTAGCAGGCAACATTTTTTTGAAAGGAAGTATTACAACTCGTGGAGCAGCAATTCTAACCCTTCGTGTATCTTCGTGGATAGCGTATAGTGAGTAAATAAATTTTGCTAAAGGCAACTCTATGAACGGCGAAAACTTTCCGATCCTCATTATCACCGGACGACCGGCTGCAGGAAAATCGGAGGTGATCGATTTTCTCAAAAAAACAAACGCAAAAGAACGGCTGGAGCGGTTTCATATCGCTGACTTCGAAGAACTCGATGATTTTTTATACGTTTGGGAATCGTTTGAGATGGATGATATCCTGAGCAGAAACGGCAAGCCGCGTGTCTGGTCGGACGAAAAATATTGGTTCAAGGACCACTTTACCTGGAATCTGTACATCGAGCGCATCGGCCTCGAATACCGGAAAAAACTGGCGCGAAACCCGAAGTATCACGATACGATGACGACGCTGGTAGAATTTGCGCGCGGCGGCGATAACGGCATTTACGAAGCGTTGACATACATGCACGAAGAAATTCTGAAACGTGCTGCATTGATTTACATCCGCGTTTCGTACGAAGAGTCCGTGCGCAAAAACCGGCGCAGGGCACGAAAGGGCCAGGAGGATTCGATTCTCTACCATTCTCTTCCCGATGAAAAGATGGAATTCTACTACAAGAGAAACGACTGGGAAGAACTCGAAAGGAAGGATCCGGACTACATCGAGGTCAAAGGGTTCAAAATCCCTTACGCGGTTTTTGAAAATGAGCCGGAAAAAACAGCTCGATCCAACGCTCATCGGGAAAGAATTGGAGAGGGTAACGACGAAATTGTGGAAAATGAGAAAATGAACCCGTAGATGATCGTCGCCTTTAAGGCGACGGCCATCTACGTTGTCGTCTATAAAGAAATAGAAATGGTAAAGGCAAACTAAAAAGCTTCTGTAACGGTCAAGTACACTCCGGAAGAATTGCTGCCAAACCCCATATCGAGACGGAACGCAATGTGTTCCTCACGGTTCAATAGAAAACGAATACCGGCTCCGCCTGCAAATTTAAACTCAGTAATCCCCCACAGGGACATTTTGTCTGCCACTTGCGCAACACCGGCAAACGGGACGATTCCGAACCGCCACCACACCGGAATTCTGTACTCAACCTGACCGCCAATCTCGGTTTTATCCCGGGTACTGCCCGTCAAAATAGCCGCGGAGAAAATCCTGACCCCCAAAATGAGCTAGGTCTTGAAACGGCGCAGTTCCATCAATGATTTGCGCGGTCGCCTGTATTGCAAGAATCTGTGATGGAAACATTTCAAAAAAATTACGCAGGTCGACTTCTACATCGTTATAATTGAAATCGCTCCCTAACGATCTGCTGTTAGCAACCGTGGTCACCTGAACAAAAGTCCCTGATTGCGCGGCGAATGTGTTGTCCCGTGAATCCCAGTTTATTACGATGCCGGCCCCAGCGACGTTCCCTCCGCTGCTCCCGGGAATTGCGCCGGACTCAAGAAGCCCCCCTTGTTTGGTCTCGATGATTGACGCAGACTCGAATTGGATAAGGGGCGCAAGGTTGAATCTCGAATAGACTTTTCGGTAGAGGACGATCTTTCCGAACAGCGACTTCGATGTATAGCTCTCCCGCGCGCTGGACGGCACGTTATTGCCGATCCCGTAAAAGCTATTCGGATAGTTTTTATACCACGTATCAGCCAATAATCGGTATATGCCGTCATCAAAATAAGCAATACGTTCG
>CAWJKX010000112.1:0-16003 GCA_963843065.1 uncultured Bacteroidota bacterium | reverse complement strand
ATCTAAGCTGTTTGCTCTTGATTCTCCCATTGATTAAAGCTACATTTTCGTATTCATCGAACCCGGGGGAACTGGGAGAACATGACGAGATGAGAACCCTCGGATTCGCGAGTGCGAAGATGAGGGTTTTTGTGTTTTTATGAGGCGATGTACACAGCACTACATATTGGCAGCAGCCGTCAGGTTGCAATTGTACGTTTGTAAACCAAAAGTGATACAATGGAGAAGAACTCATGAAACGAACGTTGAAAATTATGGCAATATTCTTTTCAGTCTTTGCAGCCATAAATTCACTGCAAGCTCAATGGGTTCAAACGAATGGACCATACGGCGGTACTATTACGTGCTTTGCCATCTCGCCATCCACTAACGAGGCGAACGGAAAAAATATTTTTGCAGTGACTACCGGCGGGGTGTTTCTATCTACTACCAATGGCACAAGCTGGACCAGTGCTGGTCTAAAGAACAATTCTATCAATGCCCTTGTCGTCAGCTCTGACAGTGCCGGCGGCACGATTGTTTTTGCGGGGTTAGCTAACGGTCTTTATCTATCGACTGACAATGGCGCAAGCTGGTTATTGGACACAGCAGGTCTGGCCGATACTGCTGTTTATGCCCTTGCTGTCTGCCCCAACGGAGCGGGCGGCTCGAATATCTTTGCAGGGACACCAAGCGGCATGTATCTGAGTATTAATAACGGCATTAGTTGGGTGCTGGATACGACCGGTTTATCCATTACTTCTGCGTATTCTATAGAAGTGTCTCCCAATGGGTCGGGAGGCACGAATATCTTTGCCGCAACTGGGAAGGGAGAATATCGCTCCATTGATAACGGTGCAACCTGGTCTCCTGTTACCGGTTTCAGATTTAACACTTTTTCGTCGATCGCCGTCAGCGGGACGAATCTCTTTGCAACCACCTCTGCCGGTACCGTCTGTCTTTCTACCGATTATGGCTCGACCTGGACAACAGTCGCGAAGCCGAATGTTTATTCTGCTGCTGTCTCTCTTCTGGCTTCTGGCACGAATTTGATCGCAGGAACAAGTGCCCCTGGTATGTATCTTTCCACCGACAACGGTTCGAGCTGGAGCACTCTTGGCCCCTTTGATACATATATTAAAGCGTTCGCTCTCGCCCCCAACGGGAGCGGCGGCGCGAATATTGTCGCCGGAACTTACGCCGAGGGTATATTTCTATCAACAGACAATGGCACAAACTGGACGGCTGCCAGTGAAGGTTTAACGAACACGGATATTTCATCGCTTGCCGTCAGGGGCACAAATATCTTCGCGGGGACGATCGGCGGCATCTTCCTTTCTACCGACAATGGCACAAGCTGGAAGGTTGCCGATTCAGGATTATCCAATAAAAATGTTCAAGCACTTGCTTCATTTGGATCAAATCTTTTTGCCAGCGGTTTCACAATCACAAATACCAGCTATGCTATCTTCAGTTCTACGGATTCCGGCACGAGCTGGAAGAGTTCCGGTGCTGGATATGTTACATCTTTTGCTGTCAGTGATTCTAATCTCTATGCCGTAGGGTCCTATGGTAGTGGGGGAATTTTGCGTCGGAATATTTCTGACACGGCTTGGACTCGCCTCGCCTTCCCTCCTAATATGACGATTCGCCTCTGTGTAGCGAAGAGTGGTGATTCTCTCTTTGTTGGAGGCAATGGTATAGATATTTCAAACGACAATGGGGAAACTTGGGGTGCTGCAAACAATGGTATTCCAACCTCCATAGGAAACAATCAGATTTATGTTTCCGTGCTTGCCGTTAGCCTTGAGGATGGAGGCAGCACGAATATCTTTGCCGGAACCAATTACGCTGGCGTGTTTAGATCCGCTGACAACGGTATCAGCTGGGCTCCTGCCAGTAACGGTTTACCGCTGAATACTGCACAAGGATATTCTTATCCGTTGATCAATACTCTCATCGTTATCCCGCCGGATATCTTTGCAGGAACCCCCAATGGCGTGTTTCGTTCATCAGATAACGGTGCAAGCTGGACTGCTGTCAATGACGGTTTAACGACTACAAACATTACCTCTCTTGCCGTGAGCGGTACAGATCTCGTTGGGGGATCTGTTAATGGCGGGGTTTGGATACGGCCATTGTCTGAAATAGTCACCGGGGTGAAATCCAAAACCGACAAAACACCAAGCATCTTTTCGTTGCAGCAAAATTACCCGAACCCTTTTAATCCGTCAACAGTCATCAGTTATCAGTTACCAGCGAATACTCTTGTGACATTGAAAGTGTATGATGAATTGGGACGACTTGTGAGAACATTGGTCAATGAACCTCAGACTGCAGGCGATCACTCGGTTACTTTCAACGCAAGCAATTTGTCCAGCGGCGTGTATTTCTACAGACTCACGGCCGAAAGTTTTGTTGACACGAAAAAGCTTTTGCTATTGAAATGAGCGGCCAACCTGCCATCCCATAATGCACGTTGCCGCGTATTGGATTGTGAAGAGAATGGATTTGTTATAGCTTTAAGAGAAAGGAGTATGGTATGAAAAATACATTGTCTCTGACTTTTGCATTCTTTATCCTCACAACTTTTTTACCAGGCTGTCGAACGAATACCACCGGACCGTCAGACGGTCAGCCAATTGTCGGTCAACTTAGCGCATTGGAAAAAGCTGTTACTGCATCGGATAATTCATTCGGCTTCAAGCTCTTTGCCCAAATCAACAGGAATGAACAAAACAAGAATGTGTTCATTTCTCCCTTCAGCGTTTCAATGGCGTTTGGCATGCTGCTCAACGGCGCCAGCGGTCCGACGCTTGATTCATTGGAACAGACGCTCGGCGATGCGGGGATGTCGTTGAACGACATCAACACTGCGTATGAAAACAGCTCCGCCTTTTTAACAGCTCTTGATGCTCACGTCGTATTCCAAAATGCCAATTCTATCTGGTACAGAAACGGATTTCCGGTCCTGCCGACTTTCTTGAGCGTCAATAAAACGTATTTCGATGCTGACGTCGACGGTCTGGATTTTACTCAGCCCAGCGCGGCGCAGACCATTAACAATTGGGTAGACACGAAAACAAACGGCAAGATCCCGACTATCATCGACGGCAGTATTCCTTCCAGTGTCGTGATGTATCTCATCAACGCCATCTATTTTAAAGGGGCATGGACGTACACATTTGATACATCGAAAACAAGGGAAGCATCTTTCACGTGCGCTGATGGAAGCATGACACCATGTAATTTTATGAACCAGCAAAACACCTTCGCGTATTATGGCGACAGTTCTGTGCAAGCAATCGATTTACCATACGGCGATAAGTCCTTTAGCATGACGATTGTCTTGCCCGCCGCCGGAACTTCCATCGACCAATTTGCATCGGCATTAACACAACAGCAATGGAATGCAATCATAAACAAATTAGATTCAGCGAAGGTCGATGTATATTTGCCGAAATTCACGCTGAATTTTTCCAGATCGTTGAAGGACGACCTGACGGCGCTTGGCATGGGAATTGTGTTTGACGGATCGAGAGCGGACTTAAGCCATATAAGTCAGGGGGGCGGATTATGTGTTTCGGACGTATTGCACAAAACGTATGTGGATGTTAATGAGGAAGGAACAGAAGCTGCTGCGGTCACATCGATTGTTATCGTTGTGACGGTTGTAATGCAAAATCCGGTGATGCGCATTGATCGTCCTTTCATTTTTGCTATCCGTGAACATCAATCCGGAACAATCCTGTTTATCGGCAAAGTAGATTCTCCTGCCGGCTCGTAGACAGCTTAGCTCCGAGCCGCCGTTGGAGACGGTTCGTTAATGTACAGTTCAGGAGTGAAAAAATATGCTCAATGTAAAATGCTCTTTGGTCTTTGTTCCGCTCATCCTGGCGATATCCGGCTGCACAAACAAGGAGTCCCCGGTTGGTGCAATTACTCCCCAGTATACGATGATTGGGGGACATTTGGGGAGCACTATGCTATCGTCAGTCGCATCTCCATACTTGGTGATGAGCAGCCTGATTGTTGATTCATCGAACACACTGATCGTCGATGCGGGCACTCAACTCTATTTTGAAGACTCAGCGGGAATTATAGTGTACGGAAAGCTCTTATGTCAGGGGAGTCCGTCCCAATCTGTTCTTTTTACATCCAAGAATGGATCCTGGAAAGGGATTCAAATATTAGGATCATCGTTCACTTCCACTCTCAGTTTCGTTATTGTCGAGAACGTCGACGTAACAATCCAGTACCGATACAACAAGAAATGGAGCAGTAGAAATTGAAGGCGCTGATGTTGCCGTCCAAAATTCGATCTTTAGAAATAATAGATCGAACAACGGCGGCGGCCTTTTTATCGATCATTCACAATCCGTTGTAACAAACAATATATTTTACACCAATTATGCGGCTGTTTTTGGCGGTGGGGTTCTCTCTTCATCCTCTTCGAACAAAATCATCAATAATACTTTTTATCAGAATTCCACGGATAATTACGGAAGCGCTCTTTTGCTCATGAGTTCGGTTTTGGACATTATTCAAAACAATATATTCTATGCAAACACCAGTAGAACCGGCGATGCGGGAATAACTATTCTCCAAACTGATACCAGTCATTTTTCCGCTGCGTACAATTTCCTTCAACCCGGCAGCAACCCGGATTTTGACTCACAAACGGATTTTCATCTCTCACCTACATCTCCGTGCATTAACGCAGGAAATCCAGCATCGCTGTATGACAATGTTGATGGGACAAGGAATAACCAGGGAGCGTACGGCGGCCCATTGGGAGGTTGGTAAATTCTATCTGTTGAGCTTAATCAGGTGCGGCTGACGGTGTGTTAGGGCGCAATTGCCCATCACGAAACACTGAATGGAAAATCGGGTGAATAACTTTCTTCGATTTCTGTCGTTACTGGCTATTGCGATTACGCAATCGTGCCCAACACTCGCCCAGTGGGTGCAAACCAACGGGCCTTACGGCGGCAGTGTTAGGTCCCTTGCCGTGAGCGGCGTGAACATCTTTGCTGGGACTAATAGCGGAGTCTATCTTTCGAGCAACAATGGTGCAAACTGGACAGGGGTAAATACCGGCTTGGCAAACCCTGCGGTCATTTCTCTTGCGATTTCTTCCAATGGAGCAGGCAGCAAGAATATCTTTGCCGGAACTATGTATCACGGAATTTTCTTATCCACGAACAATGGCGCAAGCTGGACGGCAATAGATTCGGGCTTGCCGAGGGAATACGTCGTATCTCTTGCGGCGATAGGAAAAAGCATCTTTGCCGCAATTCAAGGTGGTGGTGTCTTTCTATCCACAAACAACGGAACAAGCTGGACAGCGGTCAATACAGGTTTGCCAACTCGTTACGTGAATTCTCTTGCTGTTTCCCCCAATGGGGTGAATATCTTTGCAGGGGTTTTTGGCTCCGGTGTTTTTCTTTCCACGAACAACGGGACAAGTTGGACAGAAGTCAACACTGGTTTGACGAACATGCTTATTAATTCTCTCGCAATCGTCCCCAACAGCGCAGATGGCACCAACCTCTTTGCTGCGATCCAAGGCAGCGGTGTCTTCCTCTCCACCGACAACGGCACTCGCTGGACCGCAGTCAATACAGGTTTGACGAATCCTAATGTCTTGATTCTTGAAGCGCTCCGCGATGGGGCGGGAGGTACGAATATATTTGCAGCGACTTATCCCACAGGTCTCTTTCGATCCTCCAACAGTGGAACAAGCTGGGCTGCGGTTAGAGTAGGCTCAGATGATAATCGAATTTACGCTGTTACCTCCTCCCCTAATGAAGCGGGCGGCGCCAACATCTATGCTGGCACTAATGAAGGCGCCTTTCTCTCAACCGACAATGGCGCAATCTGGGAAGAGGTCAATACAGGATTGATCGCCACCGAAGTTTATTCTCTCGTACGTTCAGGTACCAACCTCTTCGCCACATGCAACAGAAATGGTATCTTTCTTTCCACCGACAACGGCCAATCTTGGACAGCGTCTAATACGGGCTTGACAACTAAGTTTGGCATTTCTCTTGCAGTCTGTGATACCAATATTTTTGCCTGGACCAATCAAGGAATATTCCACTCCACAAACAATGGCGCGAGCTGGGCAGCAGTCGATAGTAGTTTGATCGGCACCAGTATAGCCTCCGTTGCGGTCTCGGGCAAGAACATTTATGCCGGGACCAGCCGTGGCGTCTTTCTTTCTCCCGACAACGGTGTAAATTGGATAAAGGTCAATACAGGTCTAACAAGTATTCGCGGCGTTTCTCTTGTTTCCTCGGGCGCGAACATCGTTGCCGGGACCGATGCCGGAACATTTCTATCAACCAATAGTGGCGCAACCTGGTCAACGACCAAATCGCCGTGTTACACTTCGGGCGATTTTTGCCGTTCACTTGCACTGTGCGACACAGATCTCTTTGTGGGAGGTTTTTGCGGTGTTCTGCTTGCCACCGACAATAGGACACGCTGGACAGCACTCAATACAGGCAAGAGAAATGAAATTATATTTTCACTTGCGGTCTCTCCCAACGGTTCAGGCAGTTCAAAACTATTTGCCTCATCCAATCGCGGTGTCCTTTTGTCGACGAACAGAGGTACGAACTGGACGGTGGTCGAGTACCGGTTTGACAAATAGTAATGTTTTTCCTCTTGCCATCAGCGACTCTTGTCTCTTTGCCGGGACTGATGGCAGCGGCGTGTGGCGGCGGCCACTTTCAGAGATGAATGGAAATCACAAATGAACCGGCAATTGCGCCCTAGCCATTTTAAAAGGAATGAGCCCTATGTAGTTGCATGATGGAGCTACCATGATTTGATCTCAATTATTTGATGATTGATCCTTTCCCGGAATTCATTCCAAAGCACCTTCTCTCCGAAACCGAAATAATTTGTGTTATTTCTTAGATATCATCCTCAATCGGGAAACATCCAAAGCTCGATTCGTTTATAAAGTGAGCCTTCTGAATAATCCCGAAAGTACGGCTTGCGCAAATCCCAAGGGGATGGCTTCGCCAGACGCAAAGTCGCAAAATGATTCTAAAACAGAATCTTCGCGCCTTTGCGCGAAACAATTTTTCAGATGTTTCAAAGTAATAATAGAAGGATCGAACCGAAATTCTAATTTTTTTCGGGGAGCAGCACTACTTTCACGTAATTGTTCATATCAAAGTATTTTCTCGCCGCCTGCTGGATTGCTTTCCCAGTCAGGCTGTCTACTAGCCCCGGATATTTCAATATCCCCTGCGGGTCTCCTCCATTGACATAAGAAAAACGGAGGCTGTTGAGCCACCATCCATTCTGTTTCAGATTTACCTCATGCTGCCTTCGTTCAATTTCTTTCACTTTCACTACATAATTGTTGCTGGGTATAGTGCTTTTGAGGCTGTCTATCTGTTGAATTGCGACGGCAACGAGTTCATCTACGCGGGCCGGCGAGCATCCGAATGAAATGGTCAGCCTGTACTCCTTCTGAGGGTGAAGAGACGGAGATCCGCTTGCGCTAACTCCGTACACTCCGCCTTTGTCCTCACGCATCACTTCGCGAAGTTTAATATTGAGATATTCCAGCAGCGACTCAAAATCGTACCGGTTTTGACGCGACCATTCGAACGGTCCGGTAAACATCATTCGGACAAGACTCTTTGGCTCGATTCCTCTCAGGACGTTCTTGCTGATGACTCCTTTGGGCGGCTTGATTCCCGAGTCGCGCCAAGTCTCTTTCCGATCGAGCGGCGGGAGTGCCGCGAGATATTGCTCAACAAAAGGTTTCATGTCGGCGAGATCGAAGCTGCCGACAAAGAAAAATGTAAACCCGCTGCCATCGGCGAACCGGTCTCTATAAAACTTCATTGCTTTGTCGAGGTTGATGGAGTCGACCATTTGTACTGTAAACGGCCTCTCGCGATAATGATATTGAGCCATCGTTACTTGGATTGTATCGTAGAAGGCTCCTTCAGGGCTCACGCTCCTATTTTGCAGAGCTGCTCTCTGGCGGGAGAGAAAAGCATTGAATGCGGCAGTGTCTTCGCGCGGAGATGTGCAGTAAAGGTACGTGAGTTGAAACAGAGTCTCCAAGTCTCGCGGCGAGGCACTCCCAGTGAAGCCCTCAGCCAGCTCGCCCATGATGGGAGACACTCTGACGATCTTGCCGGCCAGTGCTTTCTCCAGGGCCACAGCGTCGAAAGTTCCTACTCCACCCAGGCTCGCCGCCGCCGCTGCCCAGCGTGCCGAAAGATAATCCTGATCTGATGAGAGGGATAAGCCGCCGTTCGAGAATGCTGAGAAGAGAATCTCATCATTCTTGAAGTCGGTAGGCTTCAAAACAACGAGCGACCCGTTGGATAGTCTCCACTCTGTCGCCCCGATCGAATCAATCTTTCGTTCGCTTACTATGGTGCCTGGCTTTGGCAATGTCGGTACGAGTTTTTGGGAATTGACTTTGTCAACGTATGCTTCCGTTTTCCGACCTTCCGTTCTATTCAACGCGGCGAGGATTTCGGATTCGGTGGGCACAGCGATTCCTTCCTTCTTAGGAGCTGAGAGTGTCGCGACACGATTAGTTGGCGTGATGCGCACTGAACTCATGCTATTTACTTCCTCGAGGGTGATCGTAGGTATAAACTGCTGAACCATTGCGTACTCCGCTTCGATGCCCGGCATCGGCTCCTCCTGGAGAAAGTTTCGGATGATCTCGTTCACATACGCCACCGATTCAGTCTTGTCGCGTTCCAGATAGGCCTCCTCCATTCCCCGCATCATGATCTTCTTCATACGATCGAGCTCTGTAGGTGTAAACCCGTGATCTCTCGCTTGGAATACTTCGGAGAGCATTGCCTCGATTCCATAAAGAATCTGATCCTCTTTTACTCTCGCATAAAGCGAATACGATTGTTTGTCTCCGACGAACCGCGAATCACCCGTGGATCCGGATATGAATGGCGGGATTGGGTTGTTGCAGGCGTTCCTGGATCCTCGCATTCAGCATACCATCATATAGTTCACCGGCCATATCTCTTCGGTAGTCGCCCGCTGTCCGTTCTTGTTCAAGGTCCCGCTTAAAGAATACGTCCGCAGTAGTGTACGGGAGTTCAGCATCTGTTGCAACCGATACAAGAGTCTCCTGGTGATTGGGAAGGTTATATTCCGGCCGTGTACGAGGCGAGCTCGGATTTCTCAACCGCTCAAAATTGTTTTCAATAAGCAATTGTATCGTATCCGGATTGAAATCGCCAACTGCTACGACTGCCATGAGATTTGGACGATACCAATCCCGATAAAATCTCTTTATCGCGTCGTGCGAACAAGTATCGAGAACCTCCTTCTTTCCGATAGGAAGACGTTCCGCATACCGCGATTTATAGAAAATGATTGGATTGTGTTTGTTCTGGACTCGTTCGTTTGCTCCGCGTCCCAGCCGCCACTCCTCAATTACGACACGCCGTTCCCTATCGATCTCGACATCATCGAAAGTAACTGCGCTGGCCCACTCCTTCAGTATTTGAAACGCTTTTGTGAGCAGAGCAGCAGAGTCTGTCGGAATCTGCAGCCTGTATACCGTCTCGTCAAAGCTGGTATATGCATTGATATCGGGTCCCATCTTGATTCCCGCTTTCTCGAGGAAGCTCACCAGTTCATTTTTGGGAAAGGATTGTCGTTCCATCGAACGCCATATGTTCTACCAAATGCGCAAGCCCTTGTTGATCGTCGTCCTCAAGAACCGAGCCCGCTCTGACGACAAGCCGCAGCTCGGCCCGTTTTTCCGGCTTTTTATTTGTTCTAATATAATAGGTCAGTCCGTTGGCAAATTTACCCTTCGTAATTTTGGGATCAAGACGAAGCGTATCCTTGATCCCGAAAAGCTGTTGAGAAAAAACGCTGGTCGAAATTATCGCAGCAATGCGGCAACGATGGAAAAACGGCGTAGGTTCATGGTTCTCCTGAATGAGAGTATCAATTTTTGTGGAAATGCGAGTTTGTTTTTGGTGCCGATTGGCAGGTAATTAAATAATTCGTAATCGATTTCGTGGATATAAAGGAAGATTAAATCGGGCGACAATATGCATAGAAACCATCTCAAAAACGTAAATTGATCCTTCGTTGGCCGCTGGCAGTCGGAGCACTTTGTCCGATGAACGCGCCCTTTTAATAGCTTAAATAAAATCTGTTCATCCTTGCGAGTCCCGATGTTTTTTATCGGGACGAGTCGAAGGACTCCCTGAGCAATCCCGTTCCGCTAAGACGGATCGGGAGCGTTTGGCGAAGCCAGCCGAATTCATTTTCGAGATGCTTCTAATCAAAAAACGTAAACGCGAAGGAAGGAGATATTTTGGCAAAAAGCCGTCTCGATTGATTGTCGACAATTTGAGTCTCCGGAGCGTATCCATTGATTTTGTTATGGGCAAGAATCTCTCTCAGTAAACAATTCTTAAAAAATGGCGACGTCTGTTTCCACAGTGGTCCGTTTACAAAAAGGATAGTTCGAAATTGAGTTAATTCATATTTTTTAACGAGTCCATATTGCATCAAACGCGGCAACGTATCTTCAACAAAAAGATGTGAGATCCTCATTTCATCCTGATCGAACGGTTCCCCCTTAGGAAGAAGAGAATTGCTGAGAATTTGAAACGCCTCCCTTTTTGCAAGAATCGTATTATCCGAGTGGTTAACAAGATCGATTGCCCCCAAAATTATGAGTATGCATACAATAAGCTCAATCAAATCTCTTGTCTGATCGTTTCTTGTGTTCATACGGCTCCTTTTCAAACCAGTTGATCAAATTGCATGTTCGTTAAAAAATGCCGGCCGACTATTTTTAGAGTAACAACTTCCTCGTCTGTCAACAAAACTTCCAGCACTGAGCCTGTAGAAATATACTCCGCTCGATAAGTTGCTCGCGTTAAAAGTAACCGATTGATTGCCCGCAGTCTGACGTTCTGGGGATTGCGATGCAGATTTGTGAATGACCGTCTACTTCGCTTTTTTCAGCAACGACGTGACAGCGCTTTTGTGAACGCCAAATCCGAGCATCTTCAGTTTCACATAGTCCTCGCTGAAGAAGAAGTACCCGGGGTGTGAATTATTTCGCGACCCTGACCCTGAGTCCTTGATCAGATACCAGTCTTTCCCATTTTTCTGACAGTACCCGACGACGTGGATCCCATGATCGTCTGATGTGGTTCCGTTGCTAAACCGGAACTGTCGCGCGCTTTCGTCGATGAACTGGGAAGGGATGTCGAAGGTCGGCACCACCGCGACGCCCGCATGTCCATCAATCCCCGGTTCAGAAACATCTCCCCAGAGCTCGACAGTATATCCGTCCTGGACTGCTCGCTTGAACGCTGCCATGAATTCGTTGAGAGGAACATTATAGTATTCTCTGCTGTGCCACCAATTGTCGGGGACCTCATATTCGATATATGTGTAGTACGGCTTATTCATAAAAGAACATATGCTGACGTAATCGTCTACGTTGAGCTTTGTGATTTTCTCATAGTACTCCAGCGGTGTCATTTTTTTCCCTTCGACTATGATTTCTTTCGGGGGCTCACCGATGTAGTGGTTCATGATTGCCATTACGGTCTCTACCGCCTGGTTCTCGCTCCATGCGTTAGATGATTTGAGGGATTTGAGATAGCCGCTGATCTCCTCGAACATCTTTGTATGGTCATGGAAGGGCTGGCCGTTTAGCAGGCCCGAATAAGCTTCCGCGGGCACGATGCCGTATTTTTTCCAATCCCTGTACACAGCATTCGCCTGTGAGCCTTCCCCGAATTCCGATTCCCCGCGGGCGCGAACGTATCCGCGTGTCTTCTCGACGTACTCCCAGTAGACAGTATAAAGCTCAGACAGCTTGATCTGTCGTTTCGATTGTCTATAGATCTCCGATTCCAGCATTGATGTTGTTGAGAAGCACCAACACATGCCCGACTTGGCCTGTGACAGGGGCTTGTTGTGCCAGTATTGTGTGAATTCGCTGACCTTAAGCGGAGCATCGATCTTGCTGAAATCGACACGAAGGATCGGTTTTTTGGCCGTATCTTTTTGATAGAATTGATCCAGCGATTTACTCACCGAATCCATAAATTCATTCTTCGGCACGACAAAAACTGCCGTGTCTCTCCGCTCGGTTGTTTGTCCGGCAACCGCCCCATATAGAAGGAGGAGCGCTGCAAACTGAATTATGGATAAACGTTTCATCGATGGACCTTTCAATGTGTGGATGAATTATTTGTCATGCCGAATAAGAAAGCGGGTCGCCTTTGCCCGTCGCACCGACCACAAGCGGGGTTACACTGCACATCCTCTTTTTTGCATGGCTTCTTGCCGAGCTCCTTATACTGTTCCTTAAACACAAAAACCCTCATCTTCGCACTCGCGAATCCGAGGGTTTTTCCTCTTTCATCAAGCGCTCCCAGTTCCCCCGGTAGGCTGTACGCGAAAAATTACCACTTATTCAATAGGAGAGTCAA
The DNA here is from genome assembly GCA_963843065.1 of uncultured Bacteroidota bacterium. GTDB lineage: Bacteria > Bacteroidota > Ignavibacteria > UBA10030 > UBA8401 > JAGVPT01. The sequence goes on along the minus strand of CAWJKX010000112.1, from coordinate 3,533 downwards.
GGCAAAAAAGGCCATTCCTGGGTTTGAATCTTCTGCGTGCTATAAAAAACCTGGATTCAATTGCCCGGGCATCTTCTGGAAGAAATCCTAATTCAGGTATGGCTGCGAGAATCTCACCGACGTCTTTCAGATTTTCCGTTTTCGAGCGTGGTCCTCTTCGACTGCTTCTCCGAGTATGGATCCATCAACCCTTTTTGTCGGCCATCTACACCGTAATTTCCGATTGCTTCCAATGTTGGATGGCCTGGAGTTATCATCGCTCCGATCTGCCGTCAATTCACGTACATCCAGAGCCGAGAATCTTTTTGCTCATCCCGGATGTAGAGAACACCCCCTTGTTCAAGGGCGGCTCCGATTTTGTCAATGTCATTGTCGAGGTCTTTCGATCCGATCATCGCCAGCACAACGCCCACTGCTTCAATTGATTTTACGCGTATTTTGGAGATTTTCGTCGCGGATCCGCTGTCGGAGCTTTCAATGATGAGGCGGTCCTGCATTTCGGAACTTTCTTTCATCTCCTGATCGAACTTTCCGCCATAAATTTTCGTCTCGCTTTTCCCGGCGCTGTCTTTTATGCGCTTGACAGACCCGTCCCGGTATATTTGCAGAAGCGATTCGTACAGACATTTTCACGCCGTTCATGTCGAACTCTCCATCCGAACTGCCGAGAAGCTTCACAAGCGAGAGGGAAACACCGATCTTTTGAATTGGCACGCCGTCTTGTGACCCTACAATCCAAATGCATTTTGTTTGTGCTTCAGCCTGACTGAACATAGCAACGGTAAGCAGGATGCTTGAAAGCACGAGAATTTTATGTTGCATGAGAAACCTCCTTTTTTCCCCCTGACCGGAAAATGAAGCACCACAAGCTTTACGAAGTGAGCAAGGGGAAAGTTTCAACGGTGTCTAACCGGTAATGGTCATCAATAAGAATGGATACGGTCAATGACAATTGTGGCACATAAGAAGATGTTTGCCAAAGAGGGTAGGCGAGGGATTGATATGAGGCTTTGCCAATGCTGAAAGGGTTTCTTGATTAACTTGAAAATTCCGTGTGTATTGCGTCAGAGAAATTTCAAGTTAAAAGTTCTTGCACTCGCATCCGCTTTGCCACCACTCGTACTTATGTGGGTAGATGCATAGAATAGAGATGCCGCCGCCAACTGCTTCGGGGTGGGCCAGGATCTCAAGCCCGAGGAGAGTATTGATTTCTACGGTGATAGAATCTCTGCCATGTCCAACGTAGGCGGGATGCGCGGAGAGGAATCTGTCAATTTCGACAGTGTTCCCAAGTTCAATCTTCATTGGATATTTACCTACCCTCATTTCTTTTCCGCTGATAAGGGAAGTGTCCCCATTTTTAAGGATGTTAATATCATGGAACTCCACTATATAAGAGCTTGCGACTCCTTCCTCGAACCCGAAGAACGCAACCGACACATAATCCCCCCTTACGCCGCCGGCAATTTGCCGCTGAATGGTTCCCGAGTATGGTTCGAGAGTATTGAGCGCCTCTTTTTTGAAAAGGGAAGCAATTGCGGAGAGGTTCGCACCGTTCTTACACGCTTGGCGAGCATCCCGTTCTATAGCATTCTGTCCGTCGATGAAGGGGATGACATTCCCGGAGATGGCGAAATACACGCTGTCATTTCCACGGAAGACTTTGCACCCGTATCCGAAGCCGGTAAGCGAATTTTTCTTGTCGAATTCGGTAAACTTGCTGTCAACTCCGATCACAATTGCATCGTGAAAGCAATATCCGAACACCGCTGTTCCCCGATGAATCTGACCGAGGCAAATGTTGGAGATAAAAAGGAACAAAGTGGCTATTATCGAAATAGATTTCATCGTAATCGCTTTGCTATTGGAGTAAATTTTGATAATGGGATTTTCTTTTGCCATCGAAATTGTTGCGGATAATCGAATAGCTTCATATTCGGAACCAGTTTGACCAAAGGCCGTTAGGTTGATCATAGCTTTCTCTTGCGAAACATAAAATCCCTTATCATCGCGTTCATCATTTTGAGCGTTTAGATCCCTCTCATAATTTTCCATGCGTTTGAAAATGTAGATGTAAACGATCGAACAATCAAGCTAAAAAAGGGGGCTTTCTTGCTTTTGTATCCTGGCTGGCAAGTAAACCTCCATGCGCGTTGCGAAGAGCCATAACCCAATCGCTCTGGCATATACATTAATCCGATTTCATTTTATCCATCCCATCCTTTTGTTCCTATCGAGAGTCATAGTAAAGATATGGCTAATTCTATAAATGCTTTTCCGTAACCTTGCAGCGTGTTTGCCGTATGCTATGCAAATAATAAGTGTGAAAAACTTGAGACTTGTAAAACATTTAATCTTCCCGGCTATTCTCTTCATCATTCTTGGAACTTCTGGATCTGCGGCTGCAGAAATTTCAAAGAACCAAAAGAGATTTTCGGTCGCTGCTGTAAAAATTCAAGGCGATATCGAGCTTACCGGAAAACTTTCGGACCCGCGATGGAAATCCGCACCGACGGTTGAGTGTCCTTATGAAGTCCAGCCGGGTGAGAATACTCCCGCAAATCAGCGGACTTTTGTAAAGATACTGTACAATTCACGGTTCATCTATTTCGGTTTTGTTTGCCGCGACAGTGCGCCGTCCGCGATCCGCACGCACATCTCGGACAGGGATAATGTTTGGAGCGACGATTTTGTCTTTGTTGAGATCGATACGTATGAAGATAATCAGCGTGCGTACGAATTCGTCGCGAATCCGTATGGGATACAAGGAGATTTGATGAGGACGGGAAACAATGAAGATGCAAGCTGGGATGCCGTTTGGTATTCAAAAGGGACAGTCAACGACACAGGCTATGTCGTCGAAATCGCCATACCGTTCAAAAGCATACATTTTCCATCGAAAAAATTACAGGATTGGACTATTGCGCTCCTTCGAAACTTTCCGAGAGCCAGCCGGCAGCAATTCTCCTGGACGCCCTTTGACAGGAACGATCCCTGTTCTATTTGTCAGGGAGGGACTTTACGAGGATTGAAAGATCTTGAAGCGACGGGCACATTGGAGGTGCTTCCGTATGTGATGGGGTTTCAGTCAGGAAATCTCACGAACACAGACGACCCGACATCACAATTTTCCAACGGAAAAGTCAGCGGGAGAGTCGGCGGCGGGATAAAGTATTCGCCTAATCCGAGTTTATTCGCGGAAGCTGTCATCAATCCGGATTTCAGCCAGGTCGAATCGGACGCAACGCAGATCAGCGTGAATTCAAACTACGCGATTTACTATAACGAGAAACGGCCTTTCTTTTTGGACGGTGCGGATATCTTTAGCACTCAACTGACTGATTTCTATTCCCGCATGATCAACAACCCGATCGGAGCTGCAAAGCTTATAGAAAAAACCGACGGACTTACCATTGCATATCTTACCGCGAGCGATAGAAATTCTCCCTTTATAATTGCCGGAGAAGAAGGAAGTTCATCGGTCGAAAGTTCTTTGCAGTCGTATTCGAATATCCTACGCGCAAAATACGATT
>CAWJKX010000111.1:0-3553 GCA_963843065.1 uncultured Bacteroidota bacterium | reverse complement strand
AATGCGAGGTTGCGATAGTTCTTCGCATCAATCTTCATCGCAGGAGAGAAATCTGCTTTTGAATCTCCCGGATATACGCCCACGCCGCGCGTATATTCCTGCGCTGTGAGTGTGGGGACGGCAGTGATGGCGAGTAAAAAAATCAGACACGAAGAAGCGAAGCGTTTGTATGTTGGCATAGGATTGAAATGTTTTTGGCTTTGGATGAGAGGCGTCAAGACTTGAATTATTCAGCAAGGAGAATATACAGATTCTTCCTGCATGTGTGCAAGTGATAATTAAGTGGTGATGGCGTGACTTCTGGTATTTCGGAGCCGTACTCCACAAATTAGTCTGCGGTTTAATTGAGCACGTCATGGCATCACGCGTGCGTTTAGCATGTATTTTGATTGAACATGGTAAATTCTCTGAGTAATGTCATTCTAAACGAAGCGAAGCGGAGTGAAGAATCTATTCACTTCTAGTTGTCTAGATCCTTCTCCCGCCAGAAGGCGGCGGGATCAGGATGACACAACAAAGCATGGCGGTATGACTCCAGATCAAATTAGGACACTTCAATAGTGGGCTACTTTGCACAATCGACCCTTCGACGCTCCCGTTCCGCTCAAGCGGAACGGGATTGCCCAGGATGAACAGGCCATCTTCATCCTGAGTAAGTGGTCCCGCTCGAAGAGCGGGAGAACGCACCGAAGGACGATGAAACGCTCTCTGGACAAAAATAGCCCACTATCTACACTTTCCCTCTCTTGATTCTCTTCCGTTTTTTTTGGATATTATTTTCCGAATATTCAAACGAGTCAAAGTGCTTCGCAGTTTTTTTCACGCGCATCATTTTCCTTCCCACACATGAAATCCTCACCACGTAAAATTCGTTACGGCATTCTCGGATTTGGTTTGTTTGCAGAGCGTGCCATCGCGCCGGCAATCCGGGCATCGTCCAATTCAGAATTAGTCGCAATCCAGAAGCGATCGCTGCCGGCAGCGGAAGCAAAGGCAAAAGAGCTTGGAATTCCTCTGTCGTTCGATTCTGTGGAAAAGCTGGTCGCCCATAAAGACATCGATGCGGTCTACGTCGCTTCTGCAAACGCATTTCACTCTCCGTCAACCGTTGCTGCTGCCCGGGCAAAAAAACATGTTCTCGTCGAAAAACCGATGGCGATGAACGCGGCCGAAGCGCGTAAAATGATCGCGGCATGCAGACAGCACGGCGTTAAGCTGATGGTCGGACACATGCTGAGGCTCTCTCCGTTGGTTCGCCGGATGCGCGATATTGTTCAATCGGGAATGATCGGCGATATCACGGCGGCACGGGCAGATTTTGTGTACGACGGTCGGCTCAGCCACCGTTCCTGGCTCCTCGAGCGAAAACTCGCCGGCGGCGGCGCAGTGTATGATATCGGCGTTCATGGTCTCGACACGCTCCGTTTCATCCTGAACGACGAGGTCGTGTCCACAAAAAGCGATTTGAGTCCCCGCCCGACTGCGAAGAAAACGGAAGAAAACGCGAACATCCTTTTGAAGTTTTCACGCGGAGCTCTTGGTTCGATTTACTGCTCGTTCACGGCACCGCTGCGAAGAACGTTTATTGAGTTCATCGGAACCAAGGGAATTATTTCGGCGTATGGGTTCACGCAAAACAGTACAACAATCTCTCTTCGTATCACCATGGGGAAAGACGGAAAAGAAGAGCCGGCGTCGATAGAGGAGATAGCAGTCCCGAATTTGTATATCGAACAGATTTCAAGATTTTCCGCAAACATTATCGACGATACGGAACCGTTTGCGCCGGGGAGCACCGGGTTGAGGAATCAAATCGTGCTCGACGCTGCGATGCGAGCAAGTAGATGAACCGCCAAGGCGCAAAGATATAAAAGAAGCTGGTGCCGCTTCCAAAAATAATATTGTATTTTGTAATCTATCGTCATCCTTCGACCAGCCGCGACGGCTCGTCCGGAGCAAGCGGAGCGCGTCGAAGGAGGCCGTCGCAGCTTTGCTCAGTATGAACACGTTTGCACAAATACAATATTATTTTTGGAAACGGAACTAGAAGCATGCAAGGATTAGCATTCGAAGAAATTGATGTTCTTTTTTCTTGGCGTCTTGGCGGTTAGAACAATTTGGAGAATTGAACGGTGAAAATATTATACCTAATTGCAGGGCTACTGTGTATGGCAGTTATAACCGTTAATGCAGGATGGAAAACCATCGGCGACGCCCGGGTTGTGCTGAATTCCGACCAACAGATTGCCGTTAACTGCGGCGTAGCAGAAGTTCTGATAACGCCGTTCGCAGACGACATGGTCCGGGTTCAAATCGTTCGCGGCATCGGATCAAAGAACATCAACTCGTGGGCTATAGCAAAAGAAAAATGGGATTTGCCGAAGCATGAACTCGAGCAGGACGAGAAAAGTATCACTATCACGTTGAAAGATATTACCGTCAAAATTACGAAATCGCCGTTGAGAATTTCCTTTTTGACACCGGAAGGCGAAGTGATCAACCAAGACGACTCGTCAAAAGGCATGGCATGGGACGGGGATCAGATTCGCGTTTGGAAGACAATGCCGGAAAATGAATTGTACCTACGGTTTCGGCGAGAAGACGGGAATGCTCGAGCGCCGCAACATCGCTGCGACAGATTGGAATACCGACATCCCCGCGTATACTCCGGGGACCGACCCGGTGTATCAATCGATCCCATTCTTCCTCGGGATGAAGCGTGGAAAGTTCTACGGAATATTTTTCGACAACACGTTTCGCTCGTCGTTCGACATGGGTAAAGAATCTGAACGATACTATTCGTTCGGCGCTGACGGGGGGATGATCGATTACTATTTCTTTTATGGGCCAAGCCCCAAGAAGGTGATTGAACGGTTCACGGAGTTGACCGGGCGGATGAACCTTCCGCCGAAGTGGGCTATCGGGTACCAGCAATGCCGATGGAGTTATTATCCCGAATCCAAAGTGCGCGATATTGCCGGCAATTTTCGGAAGCGGGGAATACCGTGCGATGTCATTTACCTCGACATCGATTACATGGACGGCTATCGTTGCTTTACATGGAACAACAAAAATTTTCCGGATCCGAAAAAGATGGTTGCAGACCTTGCGGGAGATGGATTCAAAATCATCACGATTATCGACCCGGGAATCAAAGAAGACTCGACATACCCGGTGTTCAAAGAGGGCTTGAAGGGAAATCATTTTGTCCTGAATCCGGACAGCACGCTGTTCATCGGTCCGGTGTGGCCGGGCGATTGTGCTTTCCCCGATTTTGCAAACTCGCAGGCGCGCGCATGGTGGGGGACACTCTATAAAGATCTGGTCAGCATTGGAGTCAGAGGTTTTTGGAACGACATGAACGAGCCGTCGGTCTTCGACGTACCTTCAAAGACATTTCCGCTGGACGTTCATCATAACGTGGACGGCGCTATTCGAACTCATGCAGAAATTCATAACGTATACGGAATGGAGATGGCGCGCGGGACATACGAGGGATTGCGCCTTCTCAGTCCGAACGAGCGCCCGTTCGTCCTGTCACGGGCAGGCTATG
>CAWJKX010000110.1:0-12945 GCA_963843065.1 uncultured Bacteroidota bacterium | reverse complement strand
AAAGCAAATCTTCAAAGAGGAACATCAGCCGTTTGATCTCTCCCGCAAGCTGAGGATTTTTTTGCTCGATGCTCTCGAGGATGACTTTTGCTTCAGCGGTGCTGCAGCGATTGAGGATTGCCGCAACTGATTTTGTCCCCCCAAGCGAGCTCATGCTTTGGCTGATCTCCGCTTCCGCGATATCTTCGAGCACATCTTCCATTTCCGATAGGAGCGCCGGGTTTACCTTGCCCAACGTTGAGATCCTGAATGTGACATCGTTTCGCAGGTCGTCCGCGAACTCGGAAAGCACCTGGGCCGTTTGCTCGGGGCTGAGGTTCGAAAGAATGAGAGCGATGGTCTGGGGATGTTCTTTTTGGAGGAATCCGGCAAGCTGCTTTGGGTCCGCCTTCTTCAACATATCGAAACCCGTCACGTGAGAGAGTACTTTCACCTTTTCCAGAATGTCGGCAGCTTTGGCGAAACCGAGCGTGTGTTCGAGCAATTGCTGGGCATAATCCAAGCCTCCCTGGACAACATATTGCTGGGCAACGATGAGCTGATGAAACTCGTCCGAGACGTTGTCGATGACTTGCGAAGGTACACCCCGAACGTTGGTGATCTCCAGAGTCAGGTCTTCTATTTCCTGCTGGGTCAGCTTGCGCATGATTCGCGTTGCCGCTTCGACGTCGAGTGAAAGCACAAGCAACGCTGCTTTTTGTCTGCTTGATAATTGAGTTTCTGGCATGCTTCTCGTTTACGGTTATTCTTCTGCCAACCACACTTTGAGCAAGCGCGCAGCATCATCGGGCTTGTCGGTTACGTACTCGGTGATTCGCTTTCTTTTTTCGGCCCGGAGTAGTGCATCCTCAGAGATTTCATCTTCAGGAGACGGAAGGCGAATCGCGGCCTTCTTCGAGACTAAAACCCCTTCGGCAGTCCGGAGCTCAAGCGACGAATCGGCATCTCTCGTATGCACGACGGTTTTGTTGACAAGCGATCGGATGATGAAAAGCGCTGCAAGCATGAAGCCGACAAGGAGGCCTTTTTCACCTATGTCGTACCAATTTGCGTACGGTTGGTCTTTGTAGACCAGGTCGTCCTGCTGCAGTGCATTTCCGAACTGCAGGTTGACGACCGATATTTCATCGTTTCGCTGCGGGGTGTATCCGACTGCCCGTTTTACGATATCAGTGAGCTGATTAATTTCGTCCTGTTTGAGCGGAACATATTCAGAGGACTTCACACCGTTTTTCTCCACTGTTTTCTGCGTTCCGTTAATCATCGCCGCAACGGACAATCGTTTGACCGAGCCGACGCTTTCAACAATGTGCTCGACAGTTTTATTGACCTCGTAGTTCGTTACCGAGCTGGTGTGTGTAGACGGTGGGAGAGAGTCGCTAAGCGAGTTTTTTTCTTCGGATGTCTGCTCGCTCCGCACTGCGGTGTTTTCAGGGTCGTACTGTTCGAGATTCCTTTCCGCCTGTGTAAAATCTAAATCTGCATTCACCTGCACCAACGCATTCCCCGGGCCAACAACGCCCTCCAAAAGTCCCTGGGCCTTTTGGGACAGATACGCTTCGACCTTTTGCTGGAGCTCGTACTGAGTCGAGCTGAGAGCCGTCAACGAATTCGGTTTTGTACTTTCCGATAAAAGGACCCCGCGGGAGTCGACAATCGTAACATTATTCGATTCCAACCCCTCTACACTGCTGGCCACCAGATGGGAAATACTTTGGATCGTTTCCTGGCGCAACGGTTTGCCGGATTTCAGCTTGAGAACAACCGAGGCAGTCGCGGTCTTTTCGTCTTCCTTAAAAAGTGCCTTCTCCGGTACAACGATGTGGACGCGGGCACCTTCAACCTCTTCGAGCTCCAATATTGTCCGTGCAAGTTCTCCTTCGAGAGCACGACGGTAGTTGATCTTCTGCACAAAATCGGATATGCCTAAGTTTGTCCTGTCAAAAATCTCGTATCCGATGACACTCGATTGAGGGAGTCCGTCCCCGGCGAGCGACAGCCGCAAATCATATACTTGCTGCTTTGGCACGAGGATGGACCTTCCGCCGTCCTCGAGTGAGTATGGAACGTTCTTTTCCTTCAATTTGTCGACGATCTTGGATGCATCCTGAGGGCTGACGTTGCTGAAGAGAGTTGCGTACGAAGGACGGTTGACCACACTGACGAGGCTGGAAATCGCAATAACCGCGACCAACGCAACTGTGCCAAACATGACACGCTGCCTGAACGTAAGCCTGCGGAAAAACTGCGTGAGCTGGTTGACGGATTGAGTCTCTGCCATGCGCTAAACCTGGATTCTCATTATTTCTTGGTACATATCGATAGTCTTGTTGCGGATCTCCATGAGCAGGTCGAAGCTTGTGCGAGCCTTTTCGACGGCGATCATTACATCGTGGAGGTCTGTGCCTTCGCCAGCCACCATGCTCTCAACAGCCTTTCCGGCCTGGGATTGCAGATCATTCACATCAGAGATCGCCTGCGTGAGCGTCTGGCCAAACGATGCGCCCGATTCCTTAAGAGCGTTGTTGACCTCACTGCCGCTGGTCGGGCCGCCGATATTCGGCAGGAGTGTCAAGGCCTGATTAAGTTTCATCGCATTATCCTTTACGATCGACGACAGTGCCCAAAGACGAAGCAGATCGAGAACCATCCTGCTTGTACAACGTGTATGCTTGAAGCTCCGGCGCCGCAGTCGGAAAAAGTTCTTCGAAATAGGTTTGTTCAGCGCGCGTGAGCGTCGCGCTCGGACTCGCTTGCTCTGCGTGCGGTGCTTTGCCCTCTGCTGCCTTTTCGAGTTCCTTCTGCCATTGCTCCGGCTGAGCGGGAGCGTTGCTCTTCGGCTGAATATTCTGAATTGCTGAGGATGAAATATCGTTCACTTCCATCGTCAAATCTCCAATGCGTCTTTGGCCATCGTTTTCGCCCCGTCGATTGCCGTGACATTGGCTTCGTAGGAGCGTGAGGCGGAAATCATATCAACCATCTCGGTTACGACATTAACATTCGGCATTTTCACGTAGCCGTCTTTATCTGCGTCCGGATGTCCCGGGTCATAGATCATCTTAAAAGGAGAATTATCCACCGTTTCCGACGATTGAACGCTGCCGCCCACACTTTCTTCTGCGGCCGTTCCTTCGCTGACCTCAGAAATGTGCGCTGCATTCGTTGTGGCAAGTTTCACATTCATCGAACTCAAGGTCGACGAGAATGATTGTTCCGCTCCGGCCTTCACAACCACGATCTTGCGCTTGTACGGCCCGCCGTCCTCGGTTTTGGTCGTTTCTGCGTTCGCCATGTTATTGGCGATCGCGTTCATTCTTTTGCGCTGTGCCGTCAAGCCCATCGCGCTGATGTTGAACCCGGCAAAGAGTTTGTCCATTTTCATGATTGTGAGCCTCTTATGCTGTCCTGGATATCGCGAAATGTATCGGTGAGAAGCCGAGCTGCAAACTTAAATCGAATCTGGTTTTTCGCAAGATTCGCCATCTCATTGTCGATATCGACATTATTAAGGCCGCTCGCGAGAGGATCACCGCTGAGCGAGTTCTCCGTCGGTGCTTCCACAATCTGCGAACCTGTGGCAGCAGCAGGCGCCGCTCCCGCAATGTGGCCTTGATCGGTAACAGCCGGGCTGATCACGTTTTCCTGCATCGATCCTGCGATCTGATCTTCAAACGTGACACTCTTCGCTCGATATCCTACAGTGGTAATGTTGGCAATATTAGAAGAGATGACTTTTTGGCGAAGCGTGTATACATCCAGGGCTTTTCCGAGAAGCGGGACTTTGGTAGTGTCAAAAAGTTTCACTGCAGTTCCTTCACAAGAGTGAGGGGGGCAAACTGTTATTCTAAAGATTAAATCCCAAGGCTGTCGTACCAGCCTTCGTAGCGGCTCACAGTGCTGCGCCGAACATGCTGTTTGCCGGCGAGAAGGGCTACAACGGCGATCATCGCGGTAAACACTCCGATGAAAAGCCTGAACTCTTTCTTGCTGATGCTTATCGATTCCATGATCTTTACTCTGCGCTTGGTTCTTGCCGATTTTCGAAACTAATCGACAAGAAGAATGCCAAAGAATCATCTGAAAAATATCTCAGGATTGTGGGGTTTTGGGTACTTAGAGCGGAATGAATAAGGAAAGTGATGGTTAATATGAAACAGGTGGCAACTAGTCGCCATCATATTCCAGACGTATCTCGGAATGCCTCCCGCACACACACACGACTTCGACGCTTTCGATTATCTCCCCGTTCCGGTGAAGAATGATCCCCGGCTGATCCGCTTCATTGGCTTCAACCTCAATTTTTCTTGCAGTCCCCGAATCCACAGAATCCGCTTTCAAAATATTTCCTTTTCTCCCCTTCTTCGTCGCCTGCACATTCTGGAAGGATGCAAAATCTATAAATGAAGAAGTCTCTTGTTGGCTATTTTTTCCCATCAATCATCTCCCTGTATAACTTTGACAATGGCTTCAGGCATGTCGCGGAGCGGCACAACAGCGTTCGCAACTCCTTCATCAACCGCGGCTTTCGGCATTCCATAGACAACGCACGATTCCTCATCTTGCGCAATGACGTACCCTTGATGTTTTCTGATTAGCTTCAATCCCTCCAGTCCGTCTTTTCCCATTCCTGTCATGATCACACCCAGCAAGGGACCATTAATTGTCTCGGCGGCGGATGTCATCATGATGTCGGCTGAAGGATGATACAATGTAACTTTTCGGCTCATCTGTTATCCTGACACGAATGGTCATTGCCGATCGTGCAAACGTCATGTGCTGGCCTCCCGGAGCAATGAGCACAAGGCCCGGTTCCATAACATCGCCGTCTGCGGCCTCCTTCACCTGAACCTGACTCAAACCGTCAAGCCTTTCCGCCAGCGACTTTGTGAAACGGGGAGGCATATGCTGCACGACTGCAATCCCGACCGGGAAATTTTCCGGCAGCTTTGGCAGCGTTTCCAAAAGTGCAAATGGCCCCCCTGTTGATATTCCAAGCACTACAGCTTTGAAATTGTCCCTCTTTGAAGGTACGAAAGGTGCGTGGACGATGAATGGTCTCTTGGGAACGGGACCTCTGATGTGTTGATTGGCAGTGCGGATCCGCTGCAGTCGAAAGACGAGAGAACGGCTGCGGACAATCTCTTTTACTTTTGAAATGAGTTCGGCCTTTATCTTGACGATATCGAGCGAGACGTAGGAAAGCTCTTTTGGAATGAAATCTACCGCTCCAAGTGCGAGGGCATCGAGCGTCGCTTGTGCCCCTTCGGTCGTCAGTGAACTGACCATCAGGTACCGGAAGAGGCATTTCCTTCATGATGATAGCGAGGGCTTCCAGGCCCGTCATCACGGGCATTTCAATATCCATCGTGACGAGGTCGGGTTTGAATTCCCTGATCTTCTCAATTCCCTCTTTGCCGTCCCGTGCCGTGGCAACCACTTTTATTCCAGGGTCGGATTCCAGCAGCATTGCAAGAGATTTTCTCATGAAAGCGGAATCGTCGACGATCACTACGTTGATTGTCCCGCTCATACTAGCACCCTCTTCTGCGAACGCAAAGTTTCAGGCTGCTCTGAACATATTTTCATCAATTCTCCGATATCGATGATCATGATGACCCTCCCGTCTCCGAGGATTGTTGATCCGGCGATACCTCTCACATTTCCGAGATATTCTCCAATCGTTTTGATAACAACCTCTTTCTGACCCAAAAGCGAGTCTACGACGATGCCGAGATTCTTCTCGGCTAGCCCCACGACCACGATGTACATCCACTCGGCATTTTCACTATTTCTATCCGATCCGAGCACACAGGAAAGGTGAGTGAGCGGGAGAACGGTGTCGCGGAGCCGGATCACTTCTTTGCCGTTGATGGAGGAGATTTCTTTGCGGTTGATCCTTACCACCTCGCGCACTGAATCGAGCGGTATGCTGAATATTTCCCTCTTTGCTTCGACGAGCAATGCCTGAATGATCGCAAGCGTCAACGGAAGTTTTATAATAATCTTCGTCCCGACATTCAGCTCCGATTGAATCTGGATTGCCCCTTTCAGCTTCTGCACGTTTGTCCTCACCACGTCCATTCCCACTCCGCGGCCGGAGACATTTGTAACTTTTTGGGCAGGACCTGAACCCCGGCGCGAAAATAAGGTTGAGCGCTTCGGCCTTCGACATCTCTTTCGCCTGCGATTCCGTGATCATTCCTTTTTCGAAAGCCTTGCGCTTTAATTTCTCCGGATCCATTCCATGCCCGTCGTCCTCCACCGAAATGAAGATGTGGTTCCCTTCGTGCTCTGCCCGGACAACGACCGTCCCTTTGGCTTCCTTTCCCGCGGCTATTCTCTCCGCGGGAGTTTCGACCCCATGATCCGCCGAATTGCGCATTAAGTGGATCAGCGGATCGTTCAGTTCTTCGATGAGTGATTTATCAAGCTCCGTTTCCTCGCCCACCATCTTCAACTCGATCTCCTTCCCCATTTCTTTTGACAACTCACGTATTAACCGGGGGAGCTTGTTGAAAACTCTTGCGATTGGAACCATCCGCGTTTTCATGACGGCCATCTGGAGTTCGGTGGTAATGAAATCGATATGCGAATTCGTCTCTCCGAGTTCGTGCATAAGCTGCTGCCCGTCGTACTTTTCGTTCAACTGATGAGCTACCTGCGACAGCCGGTTTCTCCCAAGAACCAATTCTCCGACGAGGTTCATCAGTGCATCAAGGCGCACCACATCAACGCGAATCGTCGAGTCTGCGGATTTCTTCTGCATGGATGACGCTGCGACCTGGGCCGACGCAGGTTCTCGAGCTGCCGGTTCTTCGTGCTCTGCCGGCGGAACGGATTCGGCTGGATATAGATTCTCATCGGCTGAGACGGCTACTGCATGTCCTGAAGGTTTAGGCTCGACTGATTTCTTTGCCTGGACGTCTCCCCCCGGGACAATGATAGCTCGAAGCCTTTCGAGAATATTTTTAAGATCGATCGGATCGTTGTTGCGCGTTTCAATGCGCCGCATTAATTCTTTCAGGAGGTCATAGGCGTCAAACATAACGTCCATTTTCTCGGATGAAACCTCTAATTCCCCCCGCCGGATTTTATTGAGCACATCCTCGAAGACGTGTGCGAGTGAAGTCGTTTGCTCGAACCCGAGGAACGACGACGTTCCTTTCAGCGTGTGAACCGCACGGAAGATAACATTGTGGAGTTCGGTGTCTACGGGATTCTTCTCGAGAGAAAGCAGATTCTGACCGAGAGCTTCGAGAATTTCATTCGACTCAACGATGAAACTTTCGAGGATCTCGGCCATTTCGCCGTCAAGTGCCGCGGAAGTTCCGTTTTGTGCAGAAGGTGACTGATCATTAGCCATTGGAGAAATTATTCTTAAGTTAATTCATTCGATTCGATAGGCCGGTTCACGAAACTGCCTGGCCGGTACGCCCGTTTATTTATTGGTGGCAAATTGTTTTACGATCTCATCAGCAATGTCTTGACGTTCTTCCGACCGTGTATAACGGGCCTCGACGTCGAAAGCGGGTGCCGGCGCGGGCACATCCACATTGTCGTTTGCGATGTCGCTCATGTCTCCGTTTTCAAAACGATTCAAAGCGCGGACGAGCTGGGCTTCAACAGATTCAATGGTATGGGCTACGCTTGCGATTTGCTGGCTGGCGATGTCTTGTACCTGCAATGCCATCGCAATGTTCATCGAATCTTCTTTGGTCTTGCGCAACACTTCTTCGATGGAGGGAATCGCTTCGCTGCTGTCGATGCCGCTGATGAATTCGTTCACAACAAGGGCCGTGAGCTCTGTGGATGAGTAAGTGCCGGGGTCGGACGTACTCGCGAGAAGCCTTTCCGCAATTCTCTTTGCGGAATCTTTCGAATTCTGGATAATGCTTTTCAAACGCTGAAGCTGCGCCTCAGCGCTCGAGATTCTCGCAGTCATTGCCTCAAGAACATTGAGAATCTCGACCGTCGCATTTTCGGTTTCCTGATTCACCTTCGACAATTGCATCGATGCTTTTGGAATCCGATTGGAACTTTCTTCGATGGAATTCCGCACGTTTTCGAGCAACGGAACTATTTCATGCAAGAGACAGATGAAATCCTTTAAAGTCCCCGCAGTGTTGGCGCGCGGAAACTGTTCCACAGGCAGTTGAGTTGATTGGATTATTGGACTGTCCATCGAATAAACTCCTTATTTGTCATATGCTGATTCTGAAGCGTGTCGCACACTGTTTGGTGTTTTAACGTACGAGTCTCCACTCCGAGGTTGCTGTAGATTATGCTGATTTTAATTCCGCGGATTTCAATACCTGTTCTATCTTCTCCTTCAACCCTTGCGGCGTAAATGGCTTTACAATATAATTGTTGACACGGGCCTTCATTGCCTCAATCACGTCGTCTTTGTTTCCACGGGTAGTAATCATCAGTATTGGGATATTCTCATATATTGGATTCGACCGGAGCCATTTGGCAAGCTCGAGGCCGTTCATTTCGGGCATGTTCCAATCCGTAATGACGAACTGCGCCCCTTCACTCAGAATTTTTGCAACGGCATCTTTCCCGTCGGCCGCTTCAATCACCTCGTCGAAACCTTGTGTCTTGAGGGCATTAACGACAATGCGTCGCATTGTGAGTGAATCATCTACAACAAGAAACTTTGCCATGGCTGCTTTCCCTTTTGTGCGTTATTGGATGTCCCAGATTTATCATCCTCTGTCCGTGGCACACAATCCGTCCAGCTGAGATATTTTGAGACTTCATACTGAATCTTTTCAAGGCTAAACGGTTTAATGACATACGAATCAACGCCGAGCTTCGCACCCTGTTCTTTTGTCGCCTGGTCCGAGAGCGACGTGAGAATGATCACGGGAAGATCGTGGAACTCGGGATTGTCGCGGAGAGCTTTGATGAATTCAAGCCCGTCCATCGTCGGCATATTGAGATCGGTGATCACAAGGTTGAACTTCCCTTTCGAAATTTTTTCGAGCGCATCCATACCGTCGCAGGCGGCAACGACACTGAAACCTTGCATGCTGAGGGACGCCGATACGAATTTTCTGACAGTTGCTGAATCGTCCACGATGAGCACTTCCTTGCTCATAGCGTTATCACTCCTTCTGGTATGCGACTGTTTTAGGGAAATTGACGAGCTTGAACGCCGAAGATATGCCGTGCAGAGATTCGGCATAACCGATAAAAAGAGATCCGCCGGAATTGAGGTTGTCGTACAAGTCCGAGACAACCTGGATCTTTGATTGCTGGTCGAAATAGATGAGGACGTTTGCACAAAAAATCATGTCAAACCGGCCCATCCCCCGCATTCTCGGGCGGTCATAGAGGTTGAGATGCTGGAATCGTGCAAGCTGCTTCACTTCCGGGCAGATGTGGAAACGTCCTTCGGCAGTTTCGAAATATTTTTCGAGGAAGGATTTTGACATATTGCGAACCGAATATTCGCGATAAATTCCCGATCGTGCCGTCTCGAGCACAGACGGGCTGATGTCGGTCCCGACGATTTCAATCTCTAACCCCGGATACTTCGGCCGAAGTTTTTCAAGATAGATCATGGCAATCGTATATGCCTCTTCTCCCGAGGAACTTGCCGCGCTCCACACTCTAAGCTTCATCCTGCTGGAACCTTTTGCCGCAACCAATTGAGGAACGAGTGTGTGCTCAAACGCCTCAAACTGCGGTTCGTTCCGAAAGAAAAAAGTCTCGTTGATCGTTACAGCATCATAGAGGAACTTCATTTCCCCAATTTTATCAGCACCGCATCGCACCAGCTGGAAGTACGTCTCAAATTCATCAATCTCCAGAACCTGAAGCCGTTTGGCAAGCCTTCCTTCAAGAAGATATTTCTTGTTGTCCTGGAAATAAATCCCGGTGTTCTGATAAATGAAAGCACGCATTGAGCGAAACATTTCATCGCTCATTTTCGGAGCCGTGGAAATACCGGGAAGATGTGTTGCTGCCATAAGAGGTATGTGTCACAACAATCTCCTAGTGAATGTCAGCTGGGCCAAATGTGGAAGACTCGATGCGCGGATTGTACCCTTTGGATTCGAGGGTCGTTGCAGCGACTTCGCGCACCATTTCGTCTTCGTCCGATAGAAACCGGGAGATGAAATCGGGGATTCCCCGGTTCTCGAGTGGGGCCACAAGTTCGATGACGTGAATCCGCAGCCAAGGATCCGGTTCATCGGCCACTTTCGCGAGGTATTCGAACGCACGGTCTCCGTCAAGATGCAGCATCGTTTCGATGATCGAGCCTCGGGTTTCTTCTGACCCTTCACTCCAGCCGCCAGTGACGAAAGCAAACGACCGATGAAGAAGTCCCAATGTTTGATCGAATAATTCTTTCGGAATGGTGCGATAGTCGATGCTTGACGCTATTCGTCCGATGAGAGCGACCATCTCTCTCGACGCCTCAATTTCGTGAGCATCAGCCAGGTCGACGATTGTCTGGAATGTATCCTCCCGGCGTTCCAGTATCGGAATGAGAACTGCGTCGAGTTCCTCGGAGACGCCAACCGCCCTAATGAGGGGAGCCGTAACGCTCTTTCCTTCAATCCCTGCCAGCACTTTCACTGCACTTAAGCGGATAGCTTCGTCATCGCGGCGGAGCGCATCGATAAGGTCGGTTTGAAACTTGTGGAGCTCTGTGAGCGGCTTGTTGTGCCGTTCGAGGATCCTGATCATCGTGTGGAGCAGCATCTGTCGCACACTGCCATTGACAGAGAAAATGCTTCGGTGAATGGCCGGTAATGCATCCTCGATTCCGAGGGAACCGATCGCGTCGACAACCGCGTAGAGAACGAGGTTATCGGCTTGCTGGTTCTCGACCACAGCCGAAAAGTATTTGAGGAGAAACTTACCGCTACTCTCGTCCCCAATTTTTCCCAGCGCCTCAGCAACGATCACTTTCGCATTGTCGTTCAGCTTGAACACACGGATGAGGTGCGGAACGGCGAGCGCGCTTCGGATGTTTCCCAGAGCTTCTGCCGAGGAGACGACAACATTTTCGTCCTGATCGTCAAGCAGCGGTATGATGTGAGCCACCGTTTTTTCATCCCCGATCAATCCAAGGATGTCAACGGCAAACTTGCGAACATCCTGATTAACGTCGTAGAGATATGGAAGAAGGGCGCCGACGGATTGGCCCTTAAGTTTCAGAAGCAATTCCGCCGCAAGGTTTCGTGTAACAATGTTCTCGTCAGCGATGTACTCAACAGCGGCGCGCGCAACGTTTTCGTTTCCGATTTGGAAGAGCGAACGGAGTGCAGAATCACGCACCCCTTTGTTCTCGTCGCGCAACGCGGCGGCAAGAGCCGCTATTGGCGTGAAGCCTTTGACTTCAGCAAGTTCCTCCGCTGCCCGCCTCCGCAATGCGGGATCGTCGGCAGAAAGAAGCGCCGCAAGCTGGTTTCGTAGTTCATTTTTCATTGAATCTCGATGAATTGAGAAAAGACGTTATCGTTTTTTCAGGAATCAGGCGCAGGTTGCTCTTCTATTTTTCCGCTTTTTTCTGTGAACATCGCCTCTTTCAGTGCGCTCTGCACAAGCTTTTTTACTCCGTTGATGTCGAGCAGGACATTCACATAAACCGTTCCTCGGTACTATGACACGCGCCAAGCCGGCAGCCTGTAGTGCGGTTTCAATCTCATCTTTCTCTTTCTGCAGGTTCTTAGCAGTAGCTGGAAGCTCAGCCTGAAGGGACTTCAACTTTGTGAAAAGATTGCTTTGTTCTTCCGTCAAAGGAGCGTCGAGTTGCATGCGAACGAGTTTGTAGACATAGTCCCGGATCTCTGTCGATTGTTTATTGAACTGTTCTAGGCCTTTGACGATAGCGTTATATTTTCCCGTGAGTTCTGCGCGTCTTCCAACGTGAACGATTGCCTGAGTATCATCGCCATTGCCGAGGTTAAACACGTCAACTTCGTTTCCCCCGCGGAGGACGCACCCGACAAATCTTGCTTTAGGAGAGGCAACGGCATCGCCGGCCTTAATTTTTGCGCAGACAGCTTCGCGCTCGATGACGATTTTCTTATCACTCGTGATCGATTGATTGAGAACGTGCTGCACTGTCACATTCCCCCCAGCCACGATTGACCCTTTGCCACGGCCGAGAAATCCATTTTTAATCTGAACATTACCGCCGGCTATAATTGTCGCGTCGCCGACATTCCCGCGAACTTCTAAGTTCTTTTGTACCTTCACAGAAAAATCGCTCTTGATATCGCCGGTGACAATAAGCGATCCGATGAAATCGATGTCGCCCGTTGAAAAATCGATATCACCGCGGATAGTCAGTACCGGCTGGACCTCGATCGTTCCGTCGGACTTCATGATAAGATTGCCGTCTTCCGACGCGACAAGAATGCTAGCATTACCCGGGTCAGGAGCAACAAAAGTCCCGCGGAAAATTTTCGCCTTTTTGCCGGTCTTGGCAGCAATTAGCAAACCCTTCACCGACATCCCCGATATTCCCACTTCAGGAAGATGAATAACAGCGAGCCTCCCTCCTTTTTTTACATTGTGTATCCGGTGGAGATTGTGTAAATCAACCCGTCCCCCCTTTTCTTCCATCGGCTCAAGAGTCTTGAGATCAACGAGATACTCTACCCAACCGTCCTTTCCGGAGACAGGCTCGATCCCTTTTGCAACAAGAACAGGGGTGCCATGCACCGCTGCTTCTGTCAGGGCGATTTTGAGTCCTTCTATGACTCCAAACACGATTCCCTTTTCCTCAAGAAAATGAATGAGGCTCTCTTCTGTAATGGAAGAATCCTCGGCCAGTTCTTCATTTGTCGCGAAGGCGCGCGTACCGTCATCGGATATAGATACTTTAAAACGTTCGTGCAATGACTCTGTCGCTGTCATGGAATTCGTGTTCATTCACCCTCGCCGAGAGCACCTGCTTGAATTGATTCCTTTATTCAA
>CAWJKX010000109.1:0-20038 GCA_963843065.1 uncultured Bacteroidota bacterium | reverse complement strand
ATTCGATGTTTGACGACGGAGGTTTTGTATTTTTTGGGGGGTTGATGCAGGATGTTACTACCACGCGCGATATGGTTCGAGTGTGCCCGGAAAGAATTTGGAGCCGTTGCAAGAAAGCCCTCGAAGTGAATTGCGATGATTGTATTGACATACTCCCTTTGTTTCAGAGATAGTTTCTTTCTCATTACAAATTCTACAACAGCTTCGGTTTCAATCAAAAAAAGGTTCGAGGAAATTTATGCGGTCCATCGCTATTATCATCACTCTATTTTTTGCCTGGCTTGGTTCGGGTCAAGCCGTTGCCCAGACATGGACAAAGTTGAATGGACCTTTTACCGGATATCTCAGCGATGTCGCGGTCTGTCCCTCTAACGGAAATTTAGTTTTCACTGTCGGCGCCAGCGGTACGTTCAAAAGCACCGATGCCGGCACCACCTGGCAAAAAGTCGGCGCCGACAATTGTAACTTCATTGCTATCTCAGCCTCAAATGCAAATTATATCATTACCGATAAAACGCGAAGCAGCGACGGCGGGACCACATGGGATACACTCACAACACCCACATCCGCGGATGTGATGTTCGCGTATGGCTCCGACAGCCTAGTGTATTCGACGTCTGCCGTGGGCGACACTGTTAACAGGTCTACAGATTTTGGAACAACGTGGACAGCAATCGATGATTCGGCCGGGTTGTATGGAAATTGCCTGGCTTTGCTGTCATCGAATTCAGCGGATGTACTGTATGCGATAACATCGTTCGGATATGTAAATCGAACGTACGACGGCGGCATCACCTGGAGTCGAATTCCGTTTGCAAATTATTTTCCCGACACACTCGTTGCTTGTTTGTCCCCCACAAACTCTCAATCGATTACTATCATAACTCAAGATTCAATGTACAGGAGCATTAACGGAGGAACCACATTTTCGAGCATTAAGAATTCTGTATCCTATAATCTTTCATCACTGGTTCCCGATTGGAATGACTCTTCAACATTTTACTTGTTTGATGGTTCTTCAAGCAATGGCCACGTCTTTAAGACGACGAATTCTGGGAATTCCTGGACTGTCAGCTATGGAAATTATTTAAACGGCAAGATGCTTCGAAGTTCGCCGGATGGTGCGGTGTATGCGGCAACCGCAGAATCAGGATTATTGAAGGCCGCAAATCAAGGACAAATTTGGAAATCAATAGGACCCGTTACAGACGTTCCTGTTGGTATGATCGTATTAAGTGATATGGCAATGTACTCTTGGGATTATTACGCCGTCTATAAGACGATCGACGGCGGCAATACCTGGGCTGTTATCCACGGTTCCCCAGCAGAAGACAAGTATGAACTCGCAATCAGTGCACAAAACACCAGCAAATTATACGTTGCAATGGGTGATTCAGTTGCTTTGAGCGTTGATGGCGGGGCCAGTTGGAAAGGTCTCGCATCGTCAAACGTACCGTATGGAGTATTCGTCAGCCCGCTCAACGATTCAATGATCATTGTGGCAGGTTCACTAGGTGTAAGTGGTTCCACAAACGGCGGGACCAGTTGGTCGAAAATCACGCTGCCGCCGCGAGCTGACGGAATTCTTTGGTCCACGGTAAATCAAAATACTTTATTTAGTTATGCCCCCAATGCATTTAATAAATCTACCGATGCGGGATCGACATGGTCGCCCGTCAATATCCCGATAGATACGACCGACTATATCTGGGATGCCGAGGCATCACATACAGGAACAATATACATAGGCGCTTATGTCGTTCTTAAATCGACCGATAATGGGACGACGTTTTCAAAAGTATATGATTGGACGTCGTCGGCAAATAATTGGTTCATTACCAACATAACGATCGATCCTACCAACGATCAGAAACTCTATGCGGCCTCGTCTAACATTCTTATTGGGTCAAGCGACGGAGGTGCTACGTGGTTGAGTGCAACGCCCGCTTTGCCGAGTCCTCCTAATTTCGCGGCGGTCAGCCCAAGCGGAAACGTTTTTGCATCCACCGCCAACGGAATATATTATGCAAGCGTTCAGCTGACGGGAGTGCGTGGGGCCTCGTCCAAAATACCTTCAAAGTTCGAGCTGAATCAAAACTTCCCGAATCCTTTTAATCCAACAACCACGATCAACTACGCCATCCCGACTCGTTCGCATGTGACTCTCTCGGTTTTTAATACTCTCGGGCAAAAAGTAACTGAACTGGTGAATGGTGAGAAAGACGCCGGCTCTTACAATGTCGCATTCAACGCCGCAGGACTTGCATCGGGGGTCTATCTCTATCGGATACAGGCGGGAAGTTTTGTGCAAACAAAGAAGTTGGTGGTGGTGAAGTAATCCCGGTCGAGTCAAGCAGGGTGTCGACGGCGATGCCGAGCCAGCTGCATTGTTGACTCTCCTTTCACTTCCATCCACATTTATGCGCTCACACGACCGATTCAGGGACGAACGGCTGACAATAAAACCTCCAGATTCGATATTTGATGACGGAGGTTTTTGCATTTTGAGAAAACCGGACAAGACCAATACGAGAAAATGTATTAGAACCTATCTCAAAAATTGTCTTGCGTTAGCCCTTCGACGCTCCCGTTCCGCTCAAGCGGAACGGGATTGCTCAGGGTGAACAAATGGCCTGCTCATCCTGAGTAAGCGAACGGAGTGAGCGCATCGAAGGATCAAGAGAGATGCTTTTGAGATGGCCTCTAGTATCAAATGACCAGGAAGAAATTTACACTCATGGCCCGGATAAGCTCGGACTATCGCAAGGCGATCAAGCTGGCATTGGGTCAGATCGTGCCGAAGGAATCAATCACATCAAGCGATGAAGGTTCCTCATAAATGCGACAATGGTTGGCTAAAGCGTGCAGGAGCTAAACCGATCGCTCCTCAGAACACTTCTTCGACTATGTGCCCAAGGGGTCGCGAAAAGCCTGAAGATTTCTCCGCTGCCGACGAAGTTCATTAATAGCTTTCGGACACCTCCCTGATTTACTTTACCAAATATTTCAACATGGTGCGATTTCTCGGATACGGTGTTCGACAGCTGCCCAAACTCCCCAAGTTTGCTATTTCTCCCAAGATTAAGTAATTTTTGCTGAGTTGTATTCCGCTTCGTCCATCTTGGGAGGGCGAAAACTATGAAAAAGAGTAAAGCTGTTTGGCTTGTAGTTCTGAGCCTTTTCCTCATCGCGACACATGGCCTGTCGCAGAGCAACCAGGGCGACAGGCAACCCGCCGTCGCAGGACAATTCTACCCCGCTCAGCGCAATGAACTTGACGCTCAACTAAAGAGTCTATTTTCAAAAGCTGTCCCGCCAAAGAACATCAAGAACGTCATCGCGATCATTTCACCCCACGCCGGATATGTCTACTCCGGCGAAGTTGCTGCGTCCGCATTCAACCAGATCGATCCGACAAAAGAGTACGAAAATATTTTTGTTCTCGGGCCGAGTCATCATGTGGCTCTGGAAGGGGCTTCCGCATATGCTGCGGGCAATTACTTGACTCCACTCGGATCGGTCAAAGTAAATCGAGAGCTGGGAGAACAGCTTGCCAAAGAGCATCGCGTATTTACCAACGACATTGAACCGCACGAGAGCGAACACAGCGTAGAAGTGCAACTCCCCTTTCTGCAATACTGCATGAAAAAGGAGTTTCAGATTGTCCCTATTGTCGTCGGCGCTTTTTACCCTGAGACGTGCAAAAAGATCGCTTCGGCGCTGCGGCCGTATCTCAACACCAAGAATCTCTTTATTATCAGCACCGATTTCTCTCATTATCCTTCCTATGACGATGCCGTGCGCGTTGATAAATCGTCGGCAGATGCAGTCCTCTCGAACTCTGCCGCTAGACTGATCGAGGTTACGCGAAGCAACGAGCGGCAGGGCATTTCAAATCTTGTCACGACGATGTGCGGCTGGTCGTGCGTGCTGACTCTCCTTTACATGACGGAAAATAATCCCGATATCGCCGTCAACCTGATCGAGTATAAGAATTCCGGTGATTCAGAGGTCGGCGATAAAACAAGGGTTGTCGGATACTGTGCGATCGTTTTTTCGCTGAAGGACAAAGGAGGGAGTTCGGGCAGCGGCCTTAGTGAGAATGACAAAAAGAAATTACTGTGGATTGCGCGCAGCACGATTGAACAGTACATCAAAGAGAAGCAAATCCCGGCGATTGATACGATCTCTTTGTCTACTGGTGCGAAAACTAATCGTGGTGCATTCGTTACTCTTCTCAAGAACGGCGAGCTGCGGGGATGCGTCGGGAGGTTCGATGCAAACGAACCTCTCTATAGAGTCGTTCAACACATGGCGATTTCTGCCGCAACGGATGATTATCGCTTCACTCAGGTCCAAGCCGATGAGCTCGGCAGCCTGCAAATCGAAATCTCCGCTCTTACACCCATGAGAAGAATATCCTCTATCGATGAGATAGAACTCGGACGGGATGGCATTTACATAAGGAAGGGAGATCGCTCCGGTACCCTCCTTCCTCAAGTAGCGACGGAAACCGGCTGGACAAAGGAAGAGTTCCTAAGCCATTGTGCCCACGACAAAGCCGGGCTGGGATGGGACGGATGGAAAGACGCAGAGATCTATGTGTATGAGGCAAATGTGTTCAGCGAAAAAGAAATGAGTCGCTGAAAGAAAGCGCCATTGTTACAAAGCCCGTCACTGCTATGAAATCCCTTCATATTCCGATAACGATCGACAGGAGGCTTTCGCTTGCTGTCGTCGCATTCGGCGCGACCTCTATTGTCGCGCAGGTCATTTTGCTCAGAGATTTTCTTTCAGCCTTCTACGGAAATGAGCTTGTTATCGGGATCATCCTTGCCAACTGGATGATCATCACCGGTGCAGGCTCATTCCTGGGAAAGTTTTCCCGCAAACTCACCGCCAGCGACAATCTCATCGCCCTGTTGTTAGCCTTCGCGGCCGGTACTTCCCGGCATCACATTGTTCTTGCTGCGCTCCCTCCGGAACATAGTATTTCTTCCCGGAAGCATGGTTGGGCTGACCCAGATATTGTGACTATTCATTCATCCTGCTCTTGCCCTTCTGCCTTGTTTCCGGGTTCTCGTTCACGTTGCTCGCACAAAAACTTTCGGCAAAGTACGGATCAAATCTGATTGGCCGCGTCTACGCCCTGGAGGCTGCCGGAAGCGTGATAGGCGGGCTGACATTCAACCTTGTGTTGATTTTTTTTCTTGAAACTTTCCAAAGCTTGATCGTTGTGATGGCGATTAATTTCCTGGTCGCCCTGTCGTTGTTGTCCGGATACTGGAAGAGCGGTGCCGTCGCAGCTGCTGCCTTGGGTTCCCTAGCGGTTATTGTTCTGGCATGGGTGTTCAATCCTGACGATGTTACTCAGCGTCTTCAGTTTCAGGGTCAGGAACTCCTTTTTCATAAAGATACCCCGTACGGAAACCTCGCCGTGACAAAGCAGGCCGATCAAATGAATTTTTATGAAAACAACATGCTCCTCTTTTCGACAAACGACGTAGTGGCCAGCGAAGAAGCTGTGCATTATGCAATGGTTCAGCACGACGGTCCCCGGAGTGTGCTGCTGATATCTGGGGGGATATCCGGAACGATGGATGAGATCTTGAAATATAATGTCGACAGAATAGACTACGTCGAGATAAATCCCTGGATCATCGATATCGGCAGGCAATACACGTCGGCGCTTGCGGACAAAAGAGTTCACGTCATTAATCAGGACGCACGGTTGTACGTTAAGACTGCTTCACAGAAATATGATGTGGTGCTGATAAATGTGCCCGACCCAAGCACCGCTCAACTCAACAGATATTATACCCTCGGTTTTTTTGAAGAATTGCAGAGGGTGCTCAACAGGAACGCTGTTATTTCGATGAGCCTGGTCTCATCGGCCGACTATTTGAGCGGCGAGTCGCGTCAAGTGCGCTCTGTCATGGTCAAAACTCTCCGTGCCGTATTCAAGAATATCCTCATCGTCCCCGGTTCACGCGACTACCTTCTCGCCTCGGATGGACCCATGGATATTCACATCGCACATCTCATTAAGAAAAAAGGAATACCCACCACCTACGTGAACGAAAACTACCTTGATGATGAGTTGCTGAGTCAAAGGAGCGAATCTATTCTGAACGCGCTTGACAAACAATCGCCCCTCAACGAAGACTTTACCCCGATTTCCTACCACCGTCAGCTTCTTTACTGGCTGAGTCAATTTCAAAACAATTATTGGGCATTGGCGGCAGGCGGCTTGGTTGTCCTCATTTTCCTCGCAGGAAGGATGAACGCAATTACCTTTGGAGTACTGACGGGGGGATTCGCTGCCTCTTCGGTTGAAATCTTATTGCTGATTTCGTTTCAGATAATTTATGGATATGTCTATTTCCTGACCGGCGTGATTATTTCGATATTCATGGCTGGATTGGCCTTCGGCGCAAAATTGGGCTCTAAAGGGCTGCAACACTCAGACATCCAGAGTTTCATTTCTGTGCAGCTATGTATCGGAAGCGTTGCACTCATTTCCCCGCTGGGTCTCACTTTTCTGAATAGCAATTCGGAAAATTCATTTCTTGTTCATGCTGCTTTCGCTTTTGCAACTTTCGCATTTGCTCTCTGCATCGGTGCAGAGTTTGCGCTGGCTTCACGTCTTCAGAAAGGTGATGTTTCGACAATTGCTTCGAACCTGTATAGTGTCGATCTGGTCGGTTCGGCCATCGGAGCTTTGCTGGTAACCGCGTACCTCATCCCGTTGCTCGGGATAACGAAAGTTTGTTTTATCATAGCAGCTCTGATGTTTGCAAGCGCGGCGGTTACCATCATGAGTCGGAAAAAATATTTGAAAATAGTAATGTAACAAATATTACGGCGGGTTTAAAAAGCTTGCCGCAAAGGCACTAAGACACAAAGACTTTTTAAGGAAAGCTTCATTTTGTAATGCCACTAACAAATAGGGTCGTTTTTCTTAGTGACTTTGTGGCTTCGTGGCAATACTATTGGCGTTTTGCCTAAGATGAATTTGTAAGCAGGATGGAGAAGAAAGACAAAAACAAGGTGCGGCAATGAATGAGAGAATAGAATCATCAACGATGTCCAAACGGGAATTTGTAAAATGCTGTCTCCTCGCAACAGGGGGATGCATTCTCGGCTTTGACCGATTGAACGCGTTTGCAGAGATGTTAACCACAAATATCGAAGCGCCGTTTCCATCAGACGATATCTGGAAATGGAGTAAAGAGGCTTTGTTTTATCTCAAAACAGACGGAGGTTTGCTCTGCCAGAAATGTCCTCACGGATGCGTGCTGCAGGATAATGATGTGGGCAAGTGCCGGAACAGGGTGAACTATCAGGGGAAAATGTACACCATTGCGTACGGAAATCCATGTGCTGTCCATATCGACCCTATCGAGAAGAAGCCGTTGTTCCACTTCTTGCCGTCGACACGGGCATTCTCGATTGCTGCGGCAGGATGCAACCTTCGGTGTCTCAACTGTCAGAATTGGCAGATATCACAGTTCAGTCCGAAGGAAACCGACAACATCGACCTCATGCCCCCCAAAGTAGTGGAACAATGTCTGAGCAGTGGGTGCGAATCTATCGCCTATACCTACTCCGAACCGACAACCTTTTATGAGTACGCGTATGACACTGCAAAACTAGCGAGGGAGAAAAAAATCAGGAATGTTTGGAAGTCCGCCGGATACATCAACGAGGAGCCGCTGCGGAAGCTTTGCAAGTATATCGATGCCGCCAATATTGACTTGAAGGGTTTCGACGAGGATATTTATTGGCGGCTCAACGAGGCCACGCTCGCGCCGGTGTTAAAGACGCTCCAGGTGTTCAAGGAGGAAAAAGTTTGGCTCGAGATCACCAATCTCGTCATCCCCGGATGGACAGACAATCTCGATACGATTCAAAAAATGTGCGATTGGCTCTGCAAGAATGGATTGGACGACTCACCGCTGCACTTCAGCCGTTTTACACCGTTGTACAAACTGAATCAACTCCCGACAACGCCGGTTTCAGTATTGGAGAAAGCGCGCGATATTGCTTTGAGTGCCGGCGTAAAATATGCCTACATAGGAAACGTCCCGGGGCACAGCGCGGAGAACACGTATTGCCACAAGTGCAAAACAATGATCATCGAACGGAAGGGATTCACAATTCTCTCGAACAACATTATCAAGGGAAGGTGCAAATTCTGCGGCGAAAACATTCCGGGGGTGTGGAGTTAGTGCTGTTTCTCAAAAATAATCTTGCATTTTTTTAACCGCGAAGACGCCAAGCACGCCAAGAAGCTATGAGTATAAAGAACTACAATACTCTTGGCGTTGTCCGCGCCTTGGCGGTAAAACACAAGATTATTTATTGGAAACGGCACTAGAATGTTGCACTTTTTTTGTGCCTCCCTTGCTTTAGAAATGTCCACTGACGAAGGATATTCGTTGAGGGAAAAACCACCTCGGGCGGATTGACGCCCCCCTTTTCAACTCACTGCCTCCTCCATCGACTGACAAAATCGCCCCACATAAAATCATCCACCGAGAAAGGAACAATCTCAAAATAGCGTTCATTTTCGTGCTCAAAGCTCTGCCGAAATGGGATCGCAAAACTGCGGTTGTTCCCTATGTCGTATACCAGACTTTGCTCGTGAGCCCGCGGCACTCTACGTAGTCCGGCGGGCCGCAGACAACATACGAAACTCCCATTGGTGTTTTCCATCCTTCAGTGCAGGAAGAAAACAATTCATTCGCCTCTTCGACACGATTGTAAAACTCCTTCCGGCGCAAACTGCCGCCGTGGTCTTCCCAGAATCGCAGCACGCGCTTAAGACGATCGCCGAAGGTCGCACCGGCACGAATGGTGTCGATCTCCTGCGGCAGAGCGATACACGAAATGGCTGCAATCTCTTCATCAACACCGTTGAGCCGCGGAAACGACGGCGGATAGACCGAAAACATTGCCGTGCTGACGCTGCTGTCGACACTTCCATTCCTCGCAAGAAAAATCTTTCTCGTCGCCGTTGTCCATCCCGCGGTCAATTTTGGAAAATTCTGGAACACCTGGAGAACGCCGTCAAC
The DNA here is from genome assembly GCA_963843065.1 of uncultured Bacteroidota bacterium. GTDB lineage: Bacteria > Bacteroidota > Ignavibacteria > UBA10030 > UBA8401 > JAGVPT01. The sequence continues at coordinate 10,961 of CAWJKX010000109.1, read as the reverse complement.
AGAAGAGACAAAGACCGAATCGGAACGATAATAGACTGAATCCGGAGCACGCATACAATTTGTAAGTCGTAGATTGTACGGAGGGGCGGTTGAAACGAGTTTCGTATCGGCAGTATCATGTGCTGCAGGGAATGAATATGAAAGAGAAAGCCGCACGGTATCGCCCCGCCGGAGGTTGTAAAGTTCCTGGAACATTCCGATCGAATCTCTTACGTACGAAAGGCCGGAAGGAAAAAGCGGTTTGAGGGAAATGCCTTGCTGCCCCGGACGGGCATACTCAAACAACAAATAATCGCTCGCACAAAAATCTTCCTTCGAAAAATTCTCTACCTCCACCTTTTGATGCCGACGCGATACCATATGCGACCAGTTGTCCGCGACGACAATATCAAGTGTGTAGTCGCCGGGAGGGACGTAGAACATCTTCAGAAATGCATCGCGGAGGGATGAAACGGTTTCGGCGTACGATTGCGCAACAACTGTGCGGTCAACGTCGTTGGCGCGGACAATCGAGCCATTGTCATCGCGCAAAACGAACGACGCGGTGTACGACGCTTTGAAGAGGTCAAAGTCTTTTTCAAAATGAATATGCGAGTAGGGGATCTGGAAATAGATATCGAGCCGGTTGCCCTCTTTCGTATTCACCTTGAGGTTGAATGTTTCACACGCCGGCAACGAATGCTGCATCGACTTGGCCGTGTAATAGCACTCGGTAACAGTATTCACGGTTGACGAGCAGCCGGAGAACAATAACCCCACAGCAGCCGCGAGCACAAAGACCATACCCCGCAAAGGGACACTTAATCCATTTCCGATGACATCCAATCGCATCGTTCGATCCATCCTCCGATCTGCTGTAGTGCCGTCGCAGATTGTGTGAAATTTTGAGCTTCCCAGAACATGCTTTTTGCCCGTTCAAATTCTCCCGCGCGGTACGAAGCCTCAGCCCCATTCATCAAGCAGCGAAACGAAAGAACATTGTCCGTCAGCAGGCCTGAAATAGCGTGAAACGCTGCGCCGGCTTCATGGTAGCGTTTTGCGCGGAAGAATTCCGACGCTTGAAGGTATTCCGCAACGACGCGAGAATCGTTAAACCGGGATAAACCTTCCAAAAGTTGGGCACGGGAAGAGTCCGCAGCAGCGCCGTAAAAGTAATCACGCAGCCCCACATTCAGCCGGGGTTCTTTCACAATCATGCAGCGGAGGGCTGCGGCTTCCGAAAAAGCGCCGCTGTAATTCATTCCTTCAATGTGGCGGTAGACTTGCAGAGCCCGAGGAACATCTCCAAGAAACCAGAGCGCATCTCCGAGCAAAAGCAGTACTCCGGGATTGAACCGGAGCATTGAATGCGCATCGAGCGCATCATAGGCAATAACGACATCATGAAATTTCCTCTCACCGATGAGGGATTGGAACAAGCCCCGGAGCGCAAACGCCGTCTGCGCATCGTCAAAAGACGCCGAGAACTCACTTTCCGCTTTCGCAAAGTTTTTTACCCGAATCGCCTGCACGGCATTTGAGTTCCTTTCGGCTGTAACGCGCGCGCATGTTTTCCGGAAAATTGACTGCTGCGCAAAAAGAGTTCTCACCGTTTCGCCGGGAAGGGCCGATGCATTAACCGTCCTCAAAAAACCCTCCCAATCATCAATGAGCACATCGAGAGGGACTCCGTACACTTCGACGAAATGCCCTGCCGGAAATACTTCTTTAAAACGGTTCACGCCAAAACGGTCGATAAGTACTGAGTAAATGAAGCGGCCACAATGTAGGCATAGGAACCTTGCTGCACCGCAAATCCTGTGTAGGTAAAAAGCGCCGCCGGGTCGCCAAGCAATTTTTCGTGCTGCATCGCTGCGGCGTATTCGTGCGGAGAAAAATCCTGCCAATTCCAGTCCACGGCGGTCGCGAATCCTTCATTCAGTCCCATGCGGTCGCTCGCGCCGATGAGCGGCAGGCCGACATTTGCCGCGAGGACGTGCACCAATTCATGGCGGAAGGTATCTTCAAATGAATCGAGCGTGAGATGGATCTCCTTCCGCCACGGCTTCGCGATATTCGTCGTCGCAGTTCCGATATAGCGGCGCTTCGCTTCGCCGGTTGGATAGAGATAGACTGAAACTTTCTCACCGCGGCCGAGCGATTCTTTCATTCTGAACACGTCGACGGCGTACTGATATTCGGCCTCGGCTTTCAGGAACTGAACATCATGCTCGGACATTTCACCTTTCGGATAATACAGCACAAAATGCGCCGTCGTTGCCATACCTCCCAATTCCGATTGGATATCCGATGCCGAGAATTGAAACCCCAGCCTGCTGCGCTCAAGGTGTCCATAGCCGAGGAGACAAAGGCAAATAAACGCCAACCCGTAGAGGATTCGATCCCCTTTCCTGACTCTGAAGCTTTGAACATTCTCGTACAATTTGTAATCGGACCAGATCATTTTAACTGCAAGAAAAAATATTATCACGCAGAATAGCGATGCAATCAGCGTAAACTCGCGGTACAACACAAGGGATGAAAGGCCGTTCAGCGTTTCATCGTACGTGATGCCGGGAAAATATCCGAGAACAAAGTTGTACGCGAAGAGCTGCGGCTCGGTATACGTAATTATAACGATTTGCGAGAGGATAGCGATAATGAGGACGATGAAGATCGTACGGGCGTGGCGAAAAATAATTCCAAGGGGGAGCGCCAGGGATACCGCGAAAATCATCGAACAAAGAGGGAGCAGAGCATAGTATGCCAGCCCATGGGCGAACGAGCAATTCTTCACGGCGAAAGCATTTGCGGACATGACAGCCAGCGGAATGAGGAGGAGCACGCCGTTAATAGTAAAGTAATGGGCGAGAACTAAAATGAATTTTCTCCGCGAGACCGCCTGGTGAACGTGAATTCTGATAAAACCGATCGTCAACAATCCGCTGATGAACGATGCTGGGATCGTCATCACGGCAGAGAACTCATATCCGACGTAATTAAAGAGAGGAACTTGTGTCAGCGCCCCTGCTATTAAAAAATAGAGCAACGCGGCAGTTCGGACGGAATGCAGGCGGAAATATGCGAGAAGAATTTTCATTGGAGCATTGAATCGAGGGGTGAAAAGTTATAAGTTATAAGTTGTACGTAATAAGAATTCAATAATGGTTTTTTCACTTTTCACTTTTCACTTTTCACTTTTAACTTTTAACTATTTACTTTTAACTTTTAACTATTTACTCTTCACTTTTAAATCAACTTGATCATGTCTAAAAACATCGCCAGAAAGAAGATGCCGAAGAGAAGAATGAACACAGCGGAGATGCCGGATTTTATCATCATCTCTTTTGTCCGTTCTCTGTCGATCGTAATCTTCGGATACGTTTTGACGGTCATGTCCCCTGCGACGGAAGTCTGACAGGAAAGGCGAATATTCTTTTCTATCCGGCGAGCATAGAACGGCGTGCTGCTGATAAGGGTCTGCTCTTCATCTTCTCTTCTTGCCGACGCTCCCTTACCATCGACAACTTCAACGCGGCAAGTGCCGCATAATCCAAACCCCCGGCAGTTAATAAGCTTTGCAAAACCAATGTAGGGGGAGACACCGTTGTTCAACAGCGCGCGGCGAAGGTTCGCACCGGCGGGAACTTCAATCGTTGTGTTTTCATTTGCAAGCGTAATGACTGGCATGCGGCTCTGGCTCCAAATTAGTTCTTGGTGGGTTGGGACGATCGACTGAAGGAAAATATTAAAATTTGTGGAGGGAAGCAAGAAAAAGGGGTAGTGGGGTCTTTTGCTTTTAATGGTCTCTTAAGGAAGGAGTTCACCCTGATCCCGCCGATCCTCGGCGGGACGCGACGCTCTCCTTCGACGCGCTCCGCTTGCTCAGGATGAGCCGTCGCAGCGAAGTCGAAGGGTCACGGTGTGCTTGGCATCCTTCACTCCGTAAATCCACTTCAAAAGACCCCACTACCGAAAAAGGGGTTTAGATACCTCTGTCAAGGCTTAAAGCCTTGACAGAGTTTAAACCTTGACAGGGTTGAAAACAATTATTCTTCCTCTTCAGCATGGTGCTTGACAATTTTCGCGTCAACAAGGTAGACAACATCTTCTGAAATGTTTGTTGCGTGGTCGGCAAGGCGTTCAAGATGCCGGGATAAGACGATGACATGTGCAGCCGGCTCGATAATCTCGGGATTTGCCTTCATTTCTGCGACCAGGAACTGGAAAATGTTCTTGCCAAGATTATCGACAAGGTCGTCTTTCGGGAGGATCTCCCGCGCAAGTGCAGGGTCGTTGTTGACGAATGAATCGATCGCGTGTTTTACCATTTCGCGAGCGATGCTCGACATTTCAATAACTCTCGATTTCTTTAGAAGGCCAAGGTGGTCCTGGAGGGATATTGCCCGCTCGGCAATATTAACAGCAATGTCTCCCATGCGTTCCAACTCATGGTTTATTTTCAACGCCGCCATGATCAGCCTCAGGTCTGTAGCAACGGGCTGAGTCAATGCAAAAATGCGCTCACATTGAGCGTCAATAAGGTTGTCAAATTCATCGACTTTACGGTCGCGAAAAATAACAAGCCTTGCGCGCTCGACATTCGATTCAAGCAATGCCATCGTAGCGAGGTCAATTTGTTCATCGACCAGGCTTCCCATTTTTATGATATTCGTGCGAAGCTGGTCGAGTTCTATTTCAAAATGTCGGGGCATTGGAAAGACAATTAAGAATTAAAAATGAATTATGAATTGAGACATCTGAAAAATTGGTATTCAAATGTCATTCTGAGCGAAGCGAGAGAATCTATTCGCTCAATTTGAGAAGAAAACTGGATTCTTCGTCGCTACGCTCCTCAGAATGACATTACTTAGGAATTTTTCAGAAGTCTCGAATTAGAAATAAAACAGCGTTTAACCGAAGCGTCCGGTGATATAGTCTTCTGTTTGCTTTTTCTGAGGAGACGTGAATAAACGTTCGGTCTCGCCGAATTCAATGAGCTGGCCGAGATAAAAAAATGCCGTTTCGTCGCTCACCCTCGCTGCCTGCTGCATGTTATGGGTGACGATGACTATCGTATAGTTCTTTTTAAGTTCCTGTATCAGTTCTTCTATCTTCGCAGTTGCGATGGGGTCGAGTGCGCTCGCCGGCTCGTCCATTAAAATTACCTCCGGGTCCACGGCAAGGGCGCGTGCGATACAAAGACGCTGCTGCTGTCCGCCGGATAAGCTGATCCCGGACCTGTCCAGAATATCTTTCACCTCATCGAAAAGCGCCGCCTGCCGAAGGCTCCGTTCTACCGTTTCCGCGAGCGTGTTCCTTTTCACCATCCCGTTGAGACGCAATCCCGCAGCAACGTTGTCAAAGATCGACATCGTCGGGAACGGGTTTGGCTTCTGGAAGACCATCCCTACTCGGCGGCGCAACACGACGGGATCGTACTCATCGATGTTTTCGCCATCGAGCATGATAGAACCTTTGCGCGTACCCCCAGCCACTTCGTGCATCCTGTTCAGACACCGGAGAAATGTCGACTTGCCGCATCCCGACGGGCCGATGATTGCCACAACGGTATTCTGCGGTACATCCAGAGAGATTCCGTGCAATGCCTTACTCTTGCCAAAAAAGGCTTCCACATTCTTCGTAGAAACTTTGACATTCATAGTCTTTTCCGCGTCGCGTTTAGTGCTGATAACGAGAGGCTCCCTCGTTACTTTTTCTTCAGTGTCCGTTTCCTGCATAGCGTCCTCTCGTCACAAATCGAAATATAACATTCAAGATGGTTATAAAAAAGATGAGAACAAATGCCGCGGCCCACGCCTGGCGGTTCCAGTCGGCAAAGGGCGCCTTGGCATAATCATAAATGAACACGCTCAGAGCCGCAATCGGGTGGCCGATGTCTGTCGACCAAAAACGATTTCCCAATGCGGTGAAAAGCAGAGGCGCAGTTTCACCCGCCGCACGGGCAAGTGCAAGAAGTATTCCTGTCGTGATTCCTCGCAGTGCAGTAGGCAGAATCACTCTCAGCGTCACCCTCCAACGAGCAATGCCGAGTGCAAGACCCGCCTCCCGAACAGATTGAGGAACAAGGAGCAACATCTCTTCCGTCGTTCGCGTTGCCGTGGGGATCATGAGAATCCCTAAAGCGACTCCACCCGCGAGTGCCGAAAAACGTTTCATCGGTATAACCACGAGCATGTATGCAACAACACCGACAACAATCGACGGTATCCCGCTCAGGACATCTGTCAGAAAGCGGACGACTGACGCGAATGCGCCGTGTTTGTGCTCGGCAAGATAGATTCCTGTAAAAAGGCTGACCGGAAGTCCAAAAAGTGTTCCAAGACCGATAAGGATCAACGTTCCGACAATAGCATTCGCCATCCCTCCGCCGCTTTCTCCGACGGGCTTCGGCATTTGGGTGAAGAAATCAATATTCAGCGCTCCGATGCCTTGCGAAAGGGCGTAAAAAAAGATGAGGAAGAGGGGAACAATGGCTATCAGTGCGCTCAACAAGCAGAGGAACGACGTAATCGCGCTCTTCGACTTGCGCCAATAATGAAATTTTGAATAACCCTGTTTCATCATCCATTCTTGAATTTATTCGTGACACTCCAGACAATAATTCGGGCTGCTGCGTTGAGGAGCACCGTCACTGCAAAGAGAATAAGCGCAATCTCAATAAGGGAACTGATGTACATGTCCGAGGTTGCTTCAGTGAATTCATTTGCAATAACGCTTGCCATCGTGTAGCCCGGTGCGAGAAGAGATGCCGATATCTCCGGACGATTTCCAATAACCATTGTGACCGCCATCGTCTCACCGACTGCCCTGCCAAGCCCCAGCAATGTCGCACCGAGCAATCCAGATCTCGCATCCGACAAAATGATCCTTGTGGTCTCCCAGCGCGTGGCACCCAATGCAAGAGCAGCTTCACGTTGGGCGGTAGGAATTGCTTTCAGTACGTCGCGGGAGATGGAAGTGATAATCGGCAAAATCATGATTGCCAGGATAATCCCCGCGGCAAGCATTCCGAATCCATACGGTGCCCCTCTGAACAACGGGAGGAACTTTAAATTCTTGGACAATAAAGGCTCTACCGATACACGCAGCCACGGGACGAGAACGAAGATTCCCCATAATCCGTAGACGATGCTGGGGATTGCCGCAAGGAGTTCAATAAGAAACGACACTGGCTTCTCGAGCCACCGAGGAGCCAACTCCGAGAGAAAGACAGCGACGCCTATACTCAATGGCAATGCAATAACAAGCGCGAGCATCGATGAGACAACTGTGCCAAAAATAAAGACGAGCGCCCCGTAATCTTCCTGCACCGGGTCCCAAACTTCCCGCACAAGGAATGACCATCCGAATTTTGCGATAGAAAGCGCTGAGCCGCTGTACATTTCATACGCCATCAGGAAAACAAGAGCGAAAACCAGGAAGGCAAAAAATGTCGTAGAGCCTTGAAAAACCATATCTCCTAAATTGATATGTTTGTGTTTCTTGGCCCTGACAATAAGCTCGGGCGGGGGAGCCATTGCGGCTCCTCCACCCGGTTGGTGTCCAACTGGTAAAGCAATGTTAGATGAAGTATCTGCCACAGGATTTTAATTGATTGCGATGGTGTCGATTTTTTTCAGACAAAGTTTCACGACTGCTTCTGGAAGCGGCGCATAGTAAAGATCTCTTGTGTATGATTGGCCGTCAGCCATTGCCCATTTTAGAAACTTTACTATTTCCTGTGCTTTGGATTTATCTTTCATATTCTGATAAATCAAGAGCCATGTAAATCCGGAAATGGGGTACGAATCTTTGCCGTCCGGATTCGTAATCGAAACGCGCAAATCCTCCGGCATATTTTTACTCGCCCCTACGGCAGCGGCAGAAACGGATTCAAATGTCGCCTCAACGAATGCGCCTTCTTTGTTCTGGATAAGCGCGTATGGGAGATCGTTCTTCACCGCATACGCAAGTTCGACGTAACCGATGGCACCTTCTGTCTGTTTCACTATACCGGAGACGCCCTCATTTCCTTTTCCTCCCAGCCCGACCGGCCAGTTCACGGAAGTACCTTTGCCAACGTACATCGACCAAGTTTTGCTCACTTTATTCAAATAGTCCGTAAAGATGAAAGTGGTACCGCTTCCATCGGAGCGGTGTGCGACAATGATCGCCAGGTCGGGTAAATTCTTTCCCGGATTAACTGCGGTGATCTTCGAATCATTCCAATTGGTAATCTGGCCGAGAAAAATTCCAACTAGAACATCGGACGTCAATCGGAGGTCTTTTCCGGCTGCGGGAAGATTATATGCCACGACATCCGCACCCATAACGGTTGGAATATGGAGAACGTCCGTTCCCTGTTTTCCTTTAGCTTCCTGAAGCTGTGCATCCGACATCGGACCATCACTCGCTCCAAAATCGACTGTGCCTTCAGTCACTTGCTTAATTCCGCCGCCGCTGCCGATTGACTGGTAATTGAATTCTACGCCGCTCTTCTTGCTGTAGACGTCGAACCATTTGGAGTAGATGACGTAGGGAAACGTTGCTCCTGCGCCGTTCAACTTCATCTGGGCAAAGGCCGCTTCGCCAACGACCAGAGATAAGACGAGCAGCAACAATGCGATTATTAACGATTTCATCTTTTGATTCCTTCGCTTTTGATGGTGAACTGCTTTGCGTTATCAGAGATAAAGTGTACCAGAAAGTCAAACGGGCTGTCACCGACGCTTTGATAGCAGCTCCGCCAACCGGAGTTTCGTAGGATTCGTACACGATATTCGGGGAAATGAATACCCGCGCGTCCGGCTTATACACTAATCCGCCCAAAGCGTAATTGCGTTGATCGCCTTTTGCGGCGTTGTCGCTTCCGGTGTTCGGGTCGTAATTGTCGTACCGGGCAATGACGGCCCAGTTCCGGAACAAAATAGTACTGGCCGTACACCCAGTATCCGAGTGCGTTTTTAGAAGAAGGCGAAGTTGCACCTGTTGCCGTGTATCCGTTAGCAGTCTGCTGCATGAACGCTTCTACTCCGAGGTTTGTCTGGGTCGGAACAGTTGCGGTCAACGTCGATCGTCCGTAGCCAAGATAGACTGCTTCCGTCAACGTGCTGTTGCCGACAAGGCCTGTTTTCGTTGCGAGGTCTCCGGCATCGGCGTAATCAACATATGCCGTCGCATTCCAGGTGTTCGAGGTTATGTATTGAATATCCGCGTAGTACCGTTTGTACTTGTTGTTCTCAGGGATGGTCCCGCTCGCAGAATTATTTCCAATCATCAACCAATAATTAAACGTCCCATCGGAAGTCAATTTACCTCTGAGGGAGATTCCGAGATCGACAGCCCCAACGAGTCCCTTCTGATCCATAATCGTCTTCTCGAGGAATCGAAAGCCCCAGTTCGCTTCTGAAATCGCGAATCCCGGCGTTAACTGGGTGCCAAATGTTAAATTACTTCCTGAAAAAACGTTCTTCCATGTCAGCCATGCTTCTTTTATGAACGGTGCCATTTTGCCGCTGGCGAGTGCGTCTTCCGAAACCGGAGGAGTAGTTGTGTTAGGCGACGTTACACCGGGGTCTGCAGCTTGGTCCGCTTCGAGACGCAACCGTGCGGCAAAGACATCAGAAATGTTATCGTCCATTGTAAAATAAATACGACGGAATTGAAACGCTTGCATTGCTACCGGTCCGGGAGCAGCTGAACTCAACGCGGAGTTGGCCGGAGCTTTATGGTTGAAGGAAGAGTCGCGCGCCACATTGTAATAGTAGTCGCCAAACATGTAGCCGCTAAATGTCATTTGTGAAAATGCAGACGCCGACACGAGGAAGAGCCCAACAGCGAGCAGAAACAAGTACTTCTTCATGTGTTTCCTTTCTATAATTGATGAATTAATAAGATTGGGATGAGTTAATGATGAACTTGGTGTGCAATCATATGCTTTAAGAGTGCGCTAAAATACACTTCTTACAATAGCTTTGTATTAATCGAATGTTATGAAATTGTTAACAGGGGCAAGAACGATGTGAAAAAACGGCGAGGGAAGAATAAACGGGGGTTTTAAAGGGATAGGAGGTCTAACAGGATGATGAAAAAGTCCCTACAGCTTGCCACGAAGACACAACGACACTAAGAAATTAAAGTAAAAAACTATTGTCGTCAATATCATCGACGGTCGAGATAGCGATTTGCTTAAAATTATTTCGTGCCTACATGACTTAGTGGCTCATAAAAGTGTTTTTCAGCAACCTGCTAATGGTCCGTCGAATCGATACTTGACAGATAATTCTGGGCCAACTGGCGCTGTCCTTCCTCGCGCTGGCTCGTCACAGGGAGCGCAAGAACTTTCTTGAGAGATTCGACGGCGGAATCCTTTTTCCCCAATGCCATGCGCGTCCAGTACATCTCATAAAAAGCGTACGAGTTAGTGGGATCGTAATGAATCGATTTTTCAAGGAGCTCCTCTGAGCGGGGGAGCGACCCGTGTATGTCCGCACCGAAAATTACGCGGGCAATGGTCCGCTCAAACCAAGAGAGCTTCGAACTTTCCCGTTCGAAAACTGCCAGAATCACATAGGCAAGGGCGAATGTGGAATCGAGCTCGATCGCTTTTTCGGCATGAAAGCGCACTTCCTTTCCGATGTGGATTTTCTCCGAAACGGTATGGAAAGGGATGAGGCTTCCTTCCGTCAATGCCATCCAAAAATGCGCCGAGGGCATATTTGGATTCAGAGACAAAAGTGTTTCCGCATACGCTGCTGCATGAAGGTAATACGTCTGCGCGCTCGTATCGGTTCGTAAATGAAGCCAGCCGAGGTCGCAGTTTGTGCGCACGAGGCGAAGAAGCACGTCGTTGTTCCTCGGCGACAACGGGTACGCTTGATTGTAATAACGGAGTGCCTCGTCGGTAGCCTGCCGGGCGAAACATTCATCTCCGTTTCGAATCAACCGGTCCAGCTCCTGGCCTGAAGACCCGGCAGAGA
>CAWJKX010000108.1:0-13242 GCA_963843065.1 uncultured Bacteroidota bacterium | reverse complement strand
CACACCTCAACCCATTATCTGGAGAGATTCTTGGACAGACATGATGAACTTCTGAAACTGGTGGAGCAGCACGGCTCTCCTTTGTTTCTTGTTGACCATAATAAACTCAGGGAAAATTACCGGACATTCAAAAAACACCTCCCCCGGGTTCAGTGTTACTATGCGGTGAAGGCCAACTCCCAGCAGCAGATTATCGAAACATTGTTTGAAGAAGGATCGAGTTTCGACGTCGCCTCGTACAATGAATTCATGCAGGTCTATCAATATATAAAACACTTTGACAGGGAGGAAAAAAAGCATTTCGTTTGGGACAAAATCATTTTTTCAAACACAATCAAAGACCGTACAACCCTCGCGAAGATAAAGCAGTACAAACCGTTAGTAACGTACGATAACAGCGCGGAGGTGAAGAAGCTCAAGCAGCATTGCGAAACCGCGGGACTAGTCTTGAGGCTTAAAGTTCCGGATACCGGTTCGCAGGTTGAAATGGCCTCGAAGTTCGGGGCGGAACCGGGCGACGCACAACAATTGATCCAGGAGGCGTTCGATTTAGGACTGAATGTCGAGGGGATCAGTTTCCATGTTGGCAGCCAGTGCACGAATTTTGACAACTACACGGTCGCTCTGGATCTCGCCGCCACGATTCTAAACGACGCCAGGAAGAAGGGGTTCCCCTTGAACCTGGTAGATATCGGGGGCGGATTCCCAGTCCCCTACGACCCCTCGGTCCCGCAATTCGAAAAGCTTGCGGCCATGCTGAATTCCGAGTTCTCGCGGTTATTCCAGGACGATATACAGATTCTCGCAGAGCCTGGAAGGTTCATGGTGGCGACCGTCGCGACCCTGGTTTCGGAGATTATCGGCAAGGCGCGCAGAGATGGGAAGGTTTTTTACCACATCAATGACGGCGTCTATCAGACGTTTTCAGGCGTCGTGTACGATCATTGGATCCCCAACTTTCATGCCTTCAAAGAAGGCGAGCCGGAAATCTGTGCGGTGGTTGGTCCCACCTGTGATAGTTTCGACAAGATTTCGCTCTCCGTCGAACTACCTCGGACTCTGGAAGTCGGCGATTATCTCTACACAGAGAATATCGGAGCGTACAGCATTGCATCCTCAACAAAATTCAACGGGTTCGACGGAGCGAAGATCCTGCACAAAAAATAAGTCTTCATGTCGATGACAAAAAGAAGTTGCCCTGGAGAATGGGGCAATTTCTTTTTTACGGATCTCTCTCGTTCTCTCGTTCCCAAGCTCTGTTTGGGAACGCATTCTACCGGGGAGGGAAAACAGGAAGCCGAGCTTCGGCATGTTCCGCTCCCAAACGGCTTGTCCCGCGGCAGCGGGAGAGTTTGGGAACAAATGTTACTTTACCCTTTGTCTTCATGATTATTAGTACGCTTCAACGTAAATCTTCAGAGTTGCCGACCCGGCAGACTGTCCGTTAGCATCGGCGGTCCATGTAATCTCTTGCCATTGCGACTTGCTGACCTGCGGTGCGACGAGCCGGATTCGTACCGGAAAATAATCGTGGGCTCCTACAAGAAAAGCATTCTCCGGCAAAGCATGGTGAGCGTACTGAGTTGAGTTGCTGTCTATGGACCATCCCGGCGGCAATTGGGTTCGCAGGTTAAATGTCGCAGCTTTGTCGGAGTTATTGTTGAGCAATAGTGGTACAGGGAAATCCTGCCCGCTTCCGACGCCAAGTTCCGGTGCGAGGAGTCGCGGCAAAGAGTCGAGATTGTGTGATGGCCAGAAACGTCTGTAAAATGCCCATCCACCGCCAAGCTCAATCGAGAACTCTGCAGTCAGTCCTTGATTCAGAATGGATGATTGTCGGTATCCACGCATTGGCCGAAAGGCGATCGGACCAGAAACAACTCCCTGAAAGATGTCGCCGGTGGCTGATCCGCCCACCAAGGACTTCCCAAGTATAAATGTCAGGTCTTGTTCATAATAACTTAAATTACCTGTTTCAAGAGCCTTTGCTGGATCTCCGCCATACTGTGTTCCATGAAAAGAGGTTTCCTTTGCTGCGATGTGCCCGTACGAGACATGCTGCGACGGAGAGATCGCTGTCATTGAATATTCGGGGCCTTTGGCTTTTACGAAGTCGAGGTGCGAAGCATCGGTAAAGTAATAGAGTTTCTCCGGTTGCCAAGTGTGCAGGCCTTCCATAAGATTGGAGTACCATAATGGGTCCTCGGGTGCCGCCACTTGTTCCGGAAACCATATCGGATCGCCCGCAAGGTCAAACGCCTCTGTAGCAATGACGCCGGCCGCCTGATGGTCTTCATGGTTTTCGCCGACCACGATATCCGGCAGCATGGTAATGACAACTTCCGGACGTGTCAACCTGATAAATCGTACGATCTCGCCAAGAACGTTTCCATGGTTCCATGTTCCCAGCGAGCGCAACACATCAGGGACATCAGGATACGGAGTATCCGGCGCGCGGAGAAACCACACATTAGAAATCCCGATGGAGGCCAACGCTTGCCGCGCCTCCATCTCACGGATCTCAGCTAATGTACGAGCCTGTTCATATCCGACAAGGTTCTGACCTGCGTCTCCGCGCGTTGCAAAAACTACGGCAACTCGTTTGTTCTCGTCGAATACGGCTCTGGCTAAGTAGCCAGCAATCAACGACTCATCATCAGGATGTGCCACAATAACAAGAATGTCGGCTTTGAACCGTTCATCCGGCGGCGGGCTAATGACGGATTGCTGCGCCTTGACGACATGGGCAAGTGCAATTATTAAAAAGAAGACAAAGCAAACAAAGTGAAGAGATAGTCGACCCATACAATTGTCCTTTCATTGTAGAATAGTCCAATAGACCTGCCCCAAAAAACGATCTAATATGAAGTTAGGAATTTTTATGTTACGGATCAAAGAAACAGCAATGAGCAGACGCAAGCATGCGACGGAAAAGATCATCAACAAGTTGCTGGAATCAGAGGTCTTGCAGGCGAAGAGAATGTCAATGAAGAAGTGATGTGTCATCTAGGGATGAGCGATAAAATATGTTATCACAAAGTGATGGCTTAGCCACAAATGGCGGAAGGGGTATGGAGAGCTTAGAGGTAACCAGGCAGAACGAATGAAGAAACCAGAGAACAGTCAATTAGGGAAGGTCTTGACGTATTTGACGATTGATAACTCGATGTGAGCGCCGAAGGCATCACGTATGAAGGGAATCGGCATCGGGAAAATTGTTAAGTCTGGACAAACGCAGCCGAGGAGGCAAGCCGATTGATGCAACACTCACACTTCGCATTCTGCTTGAAAACTGAATCGAAAAAATAATTGTGCGGTCAATCGGCGTTCTATTTTACCCCAGATTTGCCTGGGCTTATTATTGCTCATTCGTGCCAAAAATATGCCCAAATATCATTGGGCAATATGAGAACTTTTTTGTTGCCGTGCGATTCCCGACTCCGCTTCGTCGGATCCTAAAAACAGATCAAGGTTAGCAGAAAGCGCTAACCTTGTGGCAACCCGACCCCGCCAAAAAACGGCTGGGTCCTAAAAACAGATCAAGGTTAGCAAAAAGCGCTAACCTTGTGTGTTTTCGGAGCGGGGCCGAAGGGACTCGAACCCTCGACTTCCTGCGTGACAGGCAGGCGCTCTAACCAAACTGAGCTACGACCCCAATCTTGTTATTAAATATAAAAAACTTTTGCTCAGTGTGCAAGAAGATTTTCAAACGGAAAGTGAAGCCGTGCTCCGCCTTGAAGTATTTCAAGAATGCTACAAATTGTGGTGTTCAAATACTTAAAGCCCCAGTTCATTTGAATGTTCAGACACTCTGGAACAAATTCATATTGAATCCGAATCTTCCTTGTTATGTAACCAATGGACAGGATTGGTAACAATATAATTGCGTATGGCGATTAGTTCACGATCGCTTCGGATTATATGGTCGTAATAATTACGCTGCCATTGAAAATGATGCAACCCATTTTCGCGGCATAGTGTCGTAACAGCGGCTTTATATGTTCTCACAATCACGGATAATGATTTTTTGTGAGGAGATATTTTTGAATAGTAATTATCTTTTCTCGTCGGGGCGTCTCCTGTCGTGGCGTTCAATTGAACGCCACGACTTTCACATTGATGAACGCCCCGACGATCAACATCTTCAACGCCCCGACGATCAACATCTTCAACGCCCCGACGATCAACATCTTCAACGTCCCGACGATTAGCATCTTGAACGCCCCCACAATTAGCATCTTGAATGCCTCGACGATCATTATTATCCGGCAAAATGAAAATAATTCCGTGCATGTGATCAGGCATGATAATAAATTCGTCTAACTCTACCCTCGGAAAATGATTCGGTATATTTTCCCAGCATTGCTGCGCGATTTTTCCGATATAGCTTAATTGCATCCCATTTTCATTTACGTCACCGAAAAGGCGTAATCGGTTTTGTATATTTGCTGTAATGAAATATGCGCCCGAAGAAGAATAGTTATACCCACGCAGCCTGGTAGAACGGCGATGATGCTTCGATGGATTGTATTTCACGGCTTCCCCCCTTGAATTGTGAACTAGATGAGACTCCCCTTTGCTTGCGGAATAAATTTATTTTTCTCTGCTCTCCAGTCGGGACGTTCAATTGAACGTCCCGACAATGGCAGCCATGAACGTCCCGACAATGGCAGCCATGAACGTCCCGACGATTGCAGCCATGAACGTCCCGACAATGGCAGCCATGAACGTCCCGACGATTGCAGCCATGAACGTCCCGACGATTGCAGCCATGAACGCCCCAGCAATCAAATTGCAGTCGCACCTGCTTCGATCACAGTCCGGTTTTCAAGCAATTTGAGCGTCTGGACAGTCTTCCCTTTTTTCAGGGTTCTCATTGCAATTCGCTCCACGTTTCCACCAGGTTGAGCGTAGGGAACAAACACCTCATCCGCAAGCTCAATTATTAGCTCATTTCGCACGTTCGCGGTATCCTCACTTGCATGTGTAACTCTTGAGCTAAAAGAGGTGATTATTAGTAGACGATTCTTTGGGAGAGGTTCCGCAAACACCGGTTCAAGCCGTGTCTTCAATCCTCGCGCAAGGGCAACAACAATTGGTTGATCTCCCGCGAGAAGATAGTGAAGAACGTCTTTTTCAATCTGAGAATGGAAACCCGAAATAATGCATCGACCGGCTTTTCGTTGTGCTATTGCCCAGTCGTAACATTTTAGAATTGACGATGCCGGGATTCGACGACTGCACAGAAATGCGGTTTTAGGTAAACTCAGAAGCTCAAAATTCCCCCGATGCTCTACTCGACGGTTCATAGATTCCCCCTTTTTCAAACATAGACATTCTGTCTATGATCATGTCTATGTTCCATCAAACAACTGAAATGTCACTAAATCAGATCATTTTGGATCATCCCGACGCTCTGTCGTGATAAGTGTCGGGATAATTCACTTCTTTCTCGAAACCACAAAATCTTTTTTTCGTGAAACAGATCTTGTGTGAATTTTGATGGAGTCTTTCTTACCTGGACACTTTGTTCAGATTAATGTCCAGACCCGTTCCTCTTACTCCTCTTTATTTGACTGTCCGATAAATGTCCTGGACATGTCCGATATGTCCGATAATTCTGAACCCTTGCTACTGATGCCCTCCTTTTAGTAATTTTTCCTTTGTCCCATATGTCTCATAAGTGTCCCAATATTGTCAGTATAAAAGCTAACATTTTTTGACATTGGTTATCAAGAAGAGTATATTTTTATACAAAGATAAAATTATTACCGATGAAATCACAGCCTTTTCCAGTCGAAAGAATTGGATTCGTCGAAATTCGCGTCGATGGGTCTAAAGGAAATATACGTTTGACTCCGGAGAACTACGACATTCGCGAAATCATGTCGATTCTCGAGTCGGCGGAGAAACTTCTCTTCCCGGGGGATAAGAAGGAGCGTCCGACCGTCACGTACAAAATTGAAGAGGGCTCAGTTCGACATATTTTTAAGACCACCGTTCAACACATTGTAGGTTTTAATGCCATCCTCGCAATGTTATCTCAGAGTCCAAATATTGACCTGCTCGATGCGCAAACATCCCGTGCATTTGAAGATATACAGCAAACGGCAAGAAAGAAAAATTATACTTTCACGATATCAACGTCGCTGGATAATTCAGCCAGGGTGAAGATAGATCGAACAACAAGATTCGTGCGTAATGAAGCCGTCTGGGTTGATGCTGAATTCTATTTCTACGGCAAAGTAACAAATGCAGGGGGAAAAGATAAAGCCAACATTCACATTGTCACGGATGAATTAGGAACGATTCGAATCGATACTCCTATCCCATTCCTTGAAAAGTATGACGAAAATCTTCTCTACAAGACTTTTGGCATTCGCGCTTCAGGCAAACAGCATTCACAAACAGGCGAAATCGATACCGCAACAATCAAATTCATTGAACTGATTGATTACGAGCCGAAATATGATGCCGTTTATCTCAAGACACTCCGCGATAAGGCAAAAAAAACGTGGAGCGGTATTGACGCCGATCAATGGCTGAGAGATCTCAGGAGCGGTGCCAATGCCTAAGGGGGTTCTCCTCGACACAAGTTTTTTCCTCCGCTTCCTTAACGAAACCGACCCTCTCTTTGCCAACGCTGATAGCTATTTCAAATACTTCATCGAGCACGATATCCCGATGATGATGTCAACTATTTCAATCGGTGAGTACTGTGTCAAAGGAGAAACCCACGAGTTGCCGCTCAAGAATCTACAGATACTCCCGTTTAACATCGACCATGCCAAACGAGCGGGCCAATTTGCGAGAATCGTGTTTGATCACAAAGGCACTTTAGACTTATCTCAGCGAAATATTATTCCAAACGACACGAAGCTCTTCGCGCAAGCAGATTGTGAACTGGGGATCGAGATGTATCTTTCGTCCGACAAAGAAAGCATAAAAGTATTTGAACTTCTCAAGCAAGAAACAACGATGCGATTTCAGTTCATCGACCTAAGAGATACCACATACTGAAACGTTCGGCATTCTCGGAATTTAGCACCGTAATTACGCGCTACTCCCCCTCGAGCTCCTTCCCCATACCTTGGTCCATATTTCAGTACTCCCAATGTTCATGCCTTAGGGGGAATTTGTTGAGCTGATCTCTACGCAAATGCCATTGCGGCAAGAATTTTTCCATGTAGCTGATGAACCTTTCATTATGACGCCGCTCCAGCAGGTGAACCATTTCGTGGACAACAATATATTCCAAACACTCTACCGGTTTCTTTGCCAGCTCAAGGTTTATCCATATTCTGTTTGCCTTCGAATTACAAGTTCCCCACTTCGTTTTCATTTTCTTTACGCGCCACTCTGAAACCAGTACTCCGATGATTGGTTCCCATTTTGCAACGAGCGGGGGGATGAGCAATTTCAGCTCTTTCCGATACCATTCTTGGAATATCTTCTCGCGCCTTGACCGATTTATCCCGTCAGGAACGTAGAAATCAATGGCCGGTTTGCCATTGACGACAACCCTGGCAGGACCATCATGTATAATGACATTCAGGAGGTAACGTCTTCCGAGAAAGTAATGACTTTCACGCTGGACAAACTCGCGACGCGATTCACGGTCTTGTGCCGCAAGTCTCTTTTGTTGCCGTCGTATCCATCCCAATCGAGATGCCACTGCCAAGCGTACTGCTTCATTATCAACGCGCAATGGTACGGCCACCCTAACTCGACCATTCGGAGGATACACTGCGAGATGCAAGTTCTTAATGTTCTTCCTCACAACGTCAACTGCAAGGTTCCCTATTTTCAGCTTGGCCATCTCAATACTCGGTTTGGTTCTTCACAATATCAAGAATAAGGTCCGTCTGTAGATCATCATTGAGAACTCTTCTGATTGCGTAACGGACCTTCTTCAACTTGATTGGATTCGCTCGAAATTCATCTTCCTTGGCGGCTATCACCGCTTCATGGACTGCCGTGGCAAGGTGCTCATTTTTGTCGAGATTATCGTAAAGAGCACGCTTAGCGTTTGTGTTAAGAGATGTCGGGTAACTTGTCCCACCAGCAGGGTTCTTTATCTTTTTCGTCAACTCAACAATTCGTGCAAGATACACCTTGTATTCGATCTTCTGTTGTCTGCGTTCGTGAATAAGTGCATCCAACAGTTCGGACATCCTTTCATATACTTCGGATTGACGGGCTGTTCGTCGATAATTACCCTGCGAATGTTGTTCTCAATGGTCTCAGCCGTCGCTTCTTTGTTTTGACGAATGCCTTTAGGTAGCTCGTTGAGTGCATCCACACCCCGTTCGACAATAAGCTGAACAAGGGTCATATCATCGAAGGCAGAAATCTTCTCGCTCTCTTCAGCACGAATGTACGTGTCGATCAGGTGGCGCATTGCAGGTTTGTACATCTTCAGGTCGATATACTCACCGCTGGCAAGCTTTACTTCGGTGCGAACACTTTCAAAATACTCGACTTCCTTCTTGATCTTTTCGGTCTCGACAGAAGAATAGCCTGCCCCTTCCATCTCATTGGCAAGATTAGCATACGCACGGAGAAGAGACGCAACTGCTTTGTAAAACGTTAACCGCTTGGCTTCGTTTTCTTTCAATTCCTCTTTGTTAGAGGTATCCTTTGCACAGAAGTATCTCAATTAATCCGGAGTATCGCTCGGTGATTCCACCGATTCGCACAATGCCTTGACAGTTTCCAGGGCAAACTCCAACTGTTCCCTTCCCTTTTCAAGGCGATCACTCAGCAGTCCCGCGACATCTTCTTTGTCATAGCCATCAAAAGCCTCCGAGGTATAGTCCTTGATTGATCCCTCAAGACTTTTGAAGAGGTCTTTGTAGTCGATGATGTACCGATACTCCTTATCTTCACCATCAAGACGGTTCACCCGACAGATTGCCTGAAATAGTCCATGATCCTGCATCTGTTTATCGATATAGAGGTATGTTGCAGGTGGAGCGTCAAAGCCGGTGAGCAGCTTGTCCACAACAATGAGCAACTTCATCTGGCCCGGTTCATTGACAAATTTCTTTTTGACCTCCTTCTCAAACTCCTCAACTTTGCTGACCGCCTTATTAGGAGGTAATGAGAAATAGTCAGCGAGCATTTTCTGATAGATCTCGTATTGGGTCAGCTTCTCTGTTTCCCCTTCGCCCGTCTCTTCTCCTTTGATCGCACCAACAGATGGCCTGTAAGATGTTATTATGGCGCACTTGGTTCCAAGCGTTTTGCTGAACATTTCATAGAGCTTGCATGCGATGGTTGTCTCTGGAAGTATTTACCAGGCATGCAAGCTCTATGAAATGTTCAGCAAAACGCTTGGAACCAAGTGCGCCATAATAACATCTTACAGACCATCTGTTGGTGCGATCAAAGGAGAAGAGACGGGCGAAGGGGAAACAGAGAAGCTGACCCAATACGAGATCTATCAGAAAATGCTCGCTGACTATTTCTCATTACCTCCTAATAAGGCGGTCAGCAAAGTTGAGGAGTTTGAGAAGGAGGTCAAAAAGAAATTTGTCAATGAACCGGGCCAGATGAAGTTGCTCATTGTTGTGGACAAGCTGCTCACCGGCTTTG
The DNA here is from genome assembly GCA_963843065.1 of uncultured Bacteroidota bacterium. Classification (GTDB taxonomy): domain Bacteria; phylum Bacteroidota; class Ignavibacteria; order UBA10030; family UBA8401; genus JAGVPT01. The sequence continues at coordinate 3,645 of CAWJKX010000108.1, read as the reverse complement.
ACGCTCCACCTGCAACATACCTCTATATCGATAAACAGATGCAGGATCATGGACTATTTCAGGCAATCTGTCGGGTGAACCGTCTTGATGGTGAAGATAAGGAGTATGGGTACATCATCGACTACAAAGACCTCTTCAAAAGTCTTGAGGGATCAATCAAGGACTATACCTCGGAGGCTTTTGATGGCTATGACAAAGAAGATGTCGCGGGACTGCTGAGTGATCGCCTTGAAAAGGGAAGGGAACAGTTGGAGTTTGCCCTGGAAACTGTCAAGGCATTGTGCGAATCGGTGGAATCACCGAGCGATACTCCGGATTAATTGAGATACTTCTGTGCAAAGGATACCTCTAACAAAGAGGAATTGAAAGAAAACGAAGCCAAGCGGTTAACGTTTTACAAAGCAGTTGCGTCTCTTCTCCGTGCGTATGCTAATCTTGCCAATGAGATGGAAGGGGCAGGCTATTCTTCTGTCGAGACCGAAAAGATCAAGAAGGAAGTCGAGTATTTTGAAAGTGTTCGCACCGAAGTAAAGCTTGCCAGCGGTGACGATATCGACCTGAAGATGTACGAACCTGCAATGCGCCACCTGATCGACACGTACATTCGTGCTGAAGAGAGCGAGAAGATTTCTGCCTTCGATGATATGACCCTTGTTCAGCTTATTGTCGAACGGGGTGTGGATGCACTCAACGAGCTACCTAAAGGCATTCGTCAAAACAAAGAAGCGACGGCTGAGACCATTGAGAACAACATTCGCAGGGTAATTATCGACGAACAGCCCGTCAATCCGAAGGTACTATGAAAGGATGTCCGAACTGTTGGATGCACTTATTCACGAACGCAGACAACAGAAGATCGAATACAAGGTGTATCTTGCACGAATTGTTGAGTTGACGAAAAAGATAAAGAACCCTGCTGGTGGGACAAGTTACCCGACATCTCTTAACACAAACGCTAAGCGTGCTCTTTACGATAATCTCGACAAAAATGAGCACCTTGCCACGGCAGTCCATGAAGCGGTGATAGCCGCCAAGGAAGATGAATTTCGAGCGAATCCAATCAAGTTGAAGAAGGTCCGTTACGCAATCAGAAGAGTTCTCAATGATGATCTACAGACGGACCTTATTCTTGATATTGTGAAGAACCAAACCGAGTATTGAGATGGCCAAGCTGAAAATAGGGAACCTTGCAGTTGACGTTGTGAGGAAGAACATTAAGAACTTGCATCTCGCAGTGTATCCTCCGAATGGTCGAGTTAGGGTGGCCGTACCATTGCGCGTTGATAATGAAGCAGTACGCTTGGCAGTGGCATCTCGATTGGGATGGATACGACGGCAACAAAAGAGACTTGCGGCACAAGACCGTGAATCGCGTCGCGAGTTTGTCCAGCGTGAAAGTCATTACTTTCTCGGAAGACGTTACCTCCTGAATGTCATTATACATGATGGTCCTGCCAGGGTTGTCGTCAATGGCAAACCGGCCATTGATTTCTACGTTCCTGACGGGATAAATCGGTCAAGGCGCGAGAAGATATTCCAAGAATGGTATCGGAAAGAGCTGAAATTGCTCATCCCCCCGCTCGTTGCAAAATGGGAACCAATCATCGGAGGTACTGGTTTCAGAGTGGCGCGTAAAGAAAATGAAAACGAAGTGGGGAACTTGTAATTCGAAGGCAAACAGAATATGGATAAACCTTGAGCTGGCAAAGAAACCGGTAGAGTGTTTGGAATATATTGTTGTCCACGAAATGGTTCACCTGCTGGAGCGGCGTCATAATGAAAGGTTCATCAGCTACATGGAAAAATTCTTGCCGCAATGGCATTTGCGTAGAGATCAGCTCAACAAATTCCCCCTAAGGCATGAACATTGGGAGTACCTGAAATATGGACCAAGGTATGGGGAAGGAGCTCGAGGGGGAGTAGCGCGTAATTACGGTGCTAAATTCCGAGAATGCCGAACGTTTCAGTATGTGGTACTCTTAGGTCGATGAACTGAAATCGCATCGTTGTTTCTTGCTTGAGAAGTTCAAATACTTTTATGCTTTCTTTGTCGGACGAAAGATACATCTCGATCCCCAGTTCACAATCTGCTTGCGCGAAGAGCTTCGTGTCGTTTGGAATAATATTTCGCTGAGATAAGTCTAAAGTGCCTTTGTGATCAAACACGATTCTCGCAAATTGGCCCGCTCGTTTGGCATGGTCGATGTTAAACGGGAGTATCTGTAGATTCTTGAGCGGCAACTCGTGGGTTTCTCCTTTGACACAGTACTCACCGATTGAAATAGTTGACATCATCATCGGGATATCGTGCTCGATGAAGTATTTGAAATAGCTATCAGCGTTGGCAAAGAGAGGGTCGGTTTCGTTAAGGAAGCGGAGGAAAAAACTTGTGTCGAGGAGAACCCCCTTAGGCATTGGCACCGCTCCTGAGATCTCTCAGCCATTGATCGGCGTCAATACCGCTCCACGTTTTTTTTGCCTTATCGCGGAGTGTCTTGAGATAAACGGCATCATATTTCGGCTCGTAATCAATCAGTTCAATGAATTTGATTGTTGCGGTATCGATTTCGCCTGTTTGTGAATGCTGTTTGCCTGAAGCGCGAATGCCAAAAGTCTTGTAGAGAAGATTTTCGTCATACTTTTCAAGGAATGGGATAGGAGTATCGATTCGAATCGTTCCTAATTCATCCGTGACAATGTGAATGTTGGCTTTATCTTTTCCCCCTGCATTTGTTACTTTGCCGTAGAAATAGAATTCAGCATCAACCCAGACGGCTTCATTACGCACGAATCTTGTTGTTCGATCTATTTTCACCCTGGCTGAATTATCCAGCGACGTTGATATCGTGAAAGTATAATTTTTCTTTCTTGCCGTTTGCTGTATATCTTCAAATGCACGGGATGTTTGCGCATCGAGCAGGTCAATATTTGGACTCTGAGATAACATTGCGAGGATGGCATTAAAACCTACAATGTGTTGAACGGTGGTCTTAAAAATATGTCGAACTGAGCCCTCTTCAATTTTGTACGTGACGGTCGGACGCTCCTTCTTATCCCCCGGGAAGAGAAGTTTCTCCGCCGACTCGAGAATCGACATGATTTCGCGAATGTCGTAGTTCTCCGGAGTCAAACGTATATTTCCTTTAGACCCATCGACGCGAATTTCGACGAATCCAATTCTTTCGACTGGAAAAGGCTGTGATTTCATCGGTAATAATTTTATCTTTGTATAAAAATATACTCTTCTTGATAACCAATGTCAAAAAATGTTAGCTTTTATACTGACAATATTGGGATACTTATGGGACATATGGGACAAAGGAAAAATTACTAAAAGGAGGGCATCAGTAGCAAGGGTTCAGAATTATCGGACATATCGGACATGTCCAGGACATTTATCGGACAGTCAAATAAAGAGGAGTAGGAAGGGTCGACATTAATCTGAACAAAGTGTCCAGGTAAGAAAGACTCCATCAAAATTCACACAAGATCTGTTTCACGAAAAAAAGATTTTGTGGTTTCGAGAAAGAAGTGAATTATCCCGACACTTATCACGACAGAGCGTCGGGATGATCCAAAATGATCTGATTTAGGACATTTCAGTTGTTTGATGGAACATAGACATGATCATAGTACAGAATGTCT
>CAWJKX010000107.1:0-8023 GCA_963843065.1 uncultured Bacteroidota bacterium | reverse complement strand
TGAGCGTAGCGACATTCTTGGGGTCCGATGGGTCGGCTATGCCGGAAGCAACATCTACTTTTGTTTTTTTCTGCTTTAATTGATTGAGCGTGTTGAGAACTTGTGGATGACGGTGTAACCCATCCAAGTCCTGAAGCATTGTTGCGGCATCGTCGATCGACGGAGCGGGTTCAATCGCCGCGTCGAACCTTACGGGGTCGTTTATCGTGAATCCTTTTTGTGTGAGCGCCTTGGTAAAGTTCTGCCTGAACGCTGGATCGTCCAGCTTTGCGCTGAACTTATCGAACGGTGTGGTTTGCAGAAGTGTGCCGTGTAGCCTGTCGTAGAGTTTTTTCCTTCGGTCAACTACTGGGTCGGCTACGGCAACGGCTGTGCTATCGTCGGGCATTTATTTTCTAATTGAAAAGGTCGTCTAGTGGTGCGCCCGTGGTGTCGGCTGGCGCTGGAGTTGGTTGCTGTGTTTTTGCCGCTACGGGCTTGCCGCCTTTTTTGGATTGTTTCTCGATCGGCACGAAGTCGTCCGTCGCCTGGTCATATCTCAACCCTGAATCTTTCAATTCTTTTGTTGCGGCCTCAAGTCCCGAGCTGTGCTTGAGATAATTCAAATACATCTGATAACGCTGGCGCTTTTCTGGATTGATGTTCGGGTTCATAAGCGCTGCCGCACGCTCTCCTGCGGGGAGCTTCATTATTTCTGCAAAGTCACGGTCTGCCGCAAGTTCCGTTTTCGCCTTGTTGACATCGAATGATTCAGCGTATTCCTTTTCGGCCGCTTGTTCGTCACGGAATTTCTTCTTTGCCGATTCCTGTGATTTGTGCTCGGGGGTTTCATGACTGGGAACTATTGTAGCGCCGGCATCAACAACATATTGCTCACCGTTCGGACGTTCCATTGTCACCATCTTGTGATGAGTGTCTGGATCCACTGTCTCGGCAACTCGTTTGTCGGTTTCGGTTCTTGTTATTGGGGGCGCGACAAAGGCTTTTTTTCCTGTTCGTTTGTTGAATGCCGCTTCTCCCGGATGGAGTGCCATCAAGTCCGGCTCTGGATTGAGCATACTGTTCAACGTAAATTCTTGTTGAATGAGGGGCGCAACATTCGGGTCGTTCAACTTCTCCGGGTTCTGCATGAGATATTGACGAAGCGAAGCCATGCGGTCCGGCGTTGTGGTTTTCGTTTGAATTTGATTCTGCGGTATTGCCGAGGCTGCTTGCATCGGTTGAATCGGCGCATTCATGTTTCTTCGCGGTGCGGCCTGTGTTTGTTGTGGGATTTGCGAAGGCATCTGTTGTGCATTGTCCGGCGCCGTTACGGTGTTCTGTGCGGTGATGCCTTTCAGTTTGTCATAAAACTCATTCGTCGCATCGGCCTGTTTTCGCTTCTGCAAATAATCTTTCAGGTCGCCGGAGAGTTCGTCGATGTTGTTTTGGCTTCTTTGTATTGACTCATATAAACCCATCTTCGTATTCCTTTAGGCTGTCGCGTATGCCGGTTCGGTTCCCGCGTTTGCTTTCGGTGTCTGACCGGGCAAGAATGGCGTAACGAATTTCGCCGCCGTGTTCACTCCCGCCAATATATCATCAAACGTAGAGGCATGAGAGAGAGCGTTTGCATGTTCATAGTCGCCCTGCTCTTTCTGTCCTAAAATCTGGTCGAGGAATGAGGCGTTGTATTGCTGGCTCTGCTGTTGCTTGTCAATACCGGCAAGTTCTTGATTCGCCTCTCCCGATTCAAGACCCGATTCCGCGTTGGCGTATGCGGTTTCAATTCCAGCGTTGGTTACACCCGGAGTCGCGTTACGGTTTGAACGCAGAGCGCTTCTTAGGGCTTGACCTTTTTGCGTGGCAAGCGTTTGTTTCTGCGGATTGTATGCCGCCTTCACGCTGGCATCGTAATTATAAAGGTCGAATGGTTGAAGACCGTACTGGGAATAGATGTCGTTCAAATTGCTGACGTTCCCGTATGGATTTTGTACTCCTGCCGCCGCACGTTCCGACGGCGAAGTGAAGAAATCTGCGAATCCAGAAATATGAACCGCTCCCTTCTGTATAATTGCTTGACTTTAGTTTATGAAGATAGAACAAGTACGTCTCCACCTTGGGGAATCTTGTCGAATGTGACCCGTGTATATTTAATTTGAACCGTTTGACTCGCCGCCGTTGTCGTTGCGATAAACTCTAAACAAAAACCCTTACACCTTGCGCTTAGAGGTAAACCTATAAGAGCCTCAGTATTTGCCGCCGCAAGCGTATAGGACGTAGCATTCAATGGTGTTGCACTATCGTCAAGATAAATATTTACGCTGATGGGGAAACTACTGTTATACTTGATTGCCAGCCATTCGGGGAGCGTATCCCATAAATACCCGTCCGCACCAATGAGAGGCTCGATGCGATTGCTTTTCCAACTCATAGTAAAATTTGCACCATTATGCCTTGTCCCCGTCCCTATTTCCATAATAGTCGTACCCGAGAGAAAATCTATCGTCCCAATAAATCCGCTTGCATCGTTTGGCGAATTGTCGGCAAAGGCCATTGGTGTATCTGCAAGCAACAACGATACCCACTCTCCCGTATCTAAATCCATTACATACGTTTTCCCCCCAGCCGAAGCCGGTAAGCTGACAAGCCACTGACGATTGATAATGTCGATTGTCGTTACCGTCTGCTCCTTCTGTGTTTCCGTAAGAGCCTGCCATTCTAAAATCCAGTCATCGTTTATCGGTTTTCCACCTGATCCAGTATTAAACATCCTCATGCCATAGCTATCGGCATAAAAAGCCGTCTCGCCGTACACATTGCACGCTCTTTGCGAAACACATCCATGCCCACGGTCGGCAATATCACGCGAGAACGAACCATCGGCATTTTGGCTCACAAGAACGGAGTTCCGTCGTTTAAGAAATAACGCATTTTCGCCTAAAGCAAGAATCGCCCTTATCTGGTCGCCGTCCGCGTATTCCAAGTCAATCACATTGGCTTGGTCGTTCGGGAATACATCGTTCATTATCGTATCTTCGCCCGTAGCGCAGACAATCCCCTGGTTCAGGATTGAAACGCCGTTAATCAGAACATTCCCGATAAAAGTGAGATTCCCTGCTACGGCTGCAACAAGGAATTGGTATGCGCCGGAGTCCGAAGGATCGCGCCCTAAGATAACTTGCGCCAAGGCCCCTTTCGCGTTCTGATCGTCGGAGTTGATAGTGATGAGTCCGCTTTGATGATAGAAGTGTTCTGTGCTCGCGTCATAGATTGCCGCGGCTCCCCACGATACAGCGCCTACTCCGGCGAGTAAGCTGACTTCTTTTATCAAATAAAAATCAACGCCGTTGGTCGAAAGGTAATGCCTGATTGCCGCGGCTCGTTTAGGAATCGCTCCGGCTGAAATCATCTCTTGAAATTGAAGGGCGGTTGTTCCCGTTGTAACCTGATATGCAAACCCTGAAATGTTGAGAATGATAATGTACGCCTGTGCCGTCGTTGTGATCGCAATCGGAGATGATCCCAAAAGAATTAATCCGGCACTTCCCGTTTGTCCTGCCGGTGCGGTAAAAGTATATTGAACCGTTGTTCCATCCGCCGATAATTTCATAAACAATATCGGGTTCGTGTTGAAAGCTACCCATTGATACGCCCCATCGTAGACAATTCCTATTGGATAGTTTTGTCCGGCGGCAAAAGTAATCGCGGTTGTTGCGCTATGTAAAACGGTATCGAGGTAGTCGAGTTTCCCCGGTGCGAGATTGATAGCGGCAAGGAGATACCTATTATTCCCCGTAGGTGAAAACTGATTCACCGGACCGTCGAGCGCGTAGTTTCCTGTCACGGTAAACGCCGCAAGACTGATATATGCCGCCTTTGAATCTATTCCTGCGTAGAGCTCGGTATTGGTGACATAAAGGGCGCTTGTAATACTTCCTATTGCCGTTACGTCGAGCGTTGTCACTGACGGTGTAAACGGGCCGGTAACAGTTAGAGCTGAAAGAAGCACTCTGTTGATGTAGTTGTTTGCTGCCGCGTTCTCGTTCGATCCACAATAAAGATATGTTCCGTCCGTAGCGAGAGAGGTGATGAAATTCGTATTGTAGACAATCTGACCAACCCCTATGCTCGTCATCGTGAAAGCGTTAATGCTTTCAATATTTGCAAACTCTGCGACATAGAGAATCCCGTTATACAAAAGCATTATACTTGTTCCGGTGCTCACCGGGTTATCGCTGTTTAATAACAGCGGCATCCCCGATTTCTTTAAGTCCGAATCGTATTTTGTGACGAGGTTATCCGAAGTAAGAACGTAAATGTACGTGCCGTCCGTTACTATGGATAGCACATTTACGCCTGCTAAAAGCGGGAACGCCGTCGCCTCTGAAAAGGTAGCCGGATTGCTTTGCTGTGTGGGATCCCGCAAGGCCGTTTCCTGCCCGTCGTCCAAGAGTAGCGTGTCCTGTAGATAGTATTTCCCTTGCGTGAGCGGCTTCGTGCTTGCAACTTGCGTAAGATTCGTATGATAAAAAGCGTTCGCCCAACAATCCAAGAATCCTCTGTCTTGAATGAGTCTGTCCATCTGATAATCCGGCGTCGCCCATCCGAAGGTTTTTGTCCTGAATCCTCCCATGACAAGAGTATCGACTGCGGTATTGCCTGTGGTAAGGCGAATCTCATTGAAGAGTCCGATAATCATTCCAATCAAGGACGCCGGCATTTCCTGATTGATGAAATTTCTCACAAGATAGAGCTGTGCGTTGGCAAGCGTACGCGATATGGAAGCATTTGCTCCGAAATATGTTATCTGCGTCGGACTATCTGCCGATCCTGTGATAAGAAAATAATTATCCGCTTGGTTTGCTGCGCCATACGGCGGGAACACAAGTGTCCAGTTCTTGAAATAATCTGCGGCAAATCCGTCGGTCGTCGTGCATTTAATTGTCGATGTCGAATAGCCGCCGGTTGAATCGGCTTTCAGGATTTCCATTTCCGTCAGTTCAAACCAACTATCGACCCATGCCGCACCGCTCCAGTACGGACGCATCCAGATACCCGAACGATTGAGTGTTACGGTAACGTCATAGCGCGAGGTCTTTGTGTAGGTCCCGACTGCTACCTGCACATTCTGTCCACCATGTTCCTTGACGTAAAAACTCTTTATGTCCGTGATAATACAGTTCGTGATTTTATTCCCCGTTTGCGTTGTTGCTGGTAAAGCATATTTTTGAGCGTAACCGTCGGCCTGCTCTAAATAAGCATACGGCAATCCTTCCTTCACTCCACGATGACGGAAGCGGACAAGGTTGCTCATCGACTTCGCGCTGTTCCCCGGAGGGTTAGCGATTGAAGTTTTGAGTCCGCCAAAATTTAAGATGTCGAATCCTTGCATTACTGTTTCTCTCCGGCTGATTTTGACATCTCCGCCGCGTCGGTTTTGAATTTCTCTTCGACTTCTGCGACGGTCTGCTGTGCATCTGCCGGGATTGGTTTCCCTGCTTCTGTTGCATAGGCAACCGTGAGTTTCGCCGTTAAATATCCCATTTCTTCGGGAGGAAAATCTACCTGATTCCCTGCCGTTGCATCGGAGTAGATTGCCGGTTTCCCACGGTAGTCCATTGATACCGTTCCGAGGGGATTGGCGAGTAACCCGACCGAAAATTTCAGCGTCGTTCCAAGAAGCAAACACGCCACTCTTTTTTGTGCGCCCATGTCAAGCGGACGGTTCACGAACGCGCCGTTGTCGGTCATTAAATCAAATTTCCTCGGGTACTCATTCAGTGTTGTCGTGAAATATCCATCATAGACTGATAGTATTTTCTTGAAATAAATCCCTTGCGTGTCGAGGTTCGCCGCGAGAAGTGCCTGTGAGCGTTGCACTAACACACTCAGTCCAAGTGCTGAAGAAAGTGTTGTTGCGCCTCCAGAGATAACTACGAATGTCGCCGTTGTTCCGCCCATGATGATCATAGCTATAAACGCTCCGGTGATGCTTCCGGGTGAAGCTACCAAAGATTCAGCGACGTAAATCGTTGACCCGGCGATAAAACTATTTGCATCGTTTCGCGTTATGGTTTTTGCCGTCATGTCCATAGCAGAGATAACCCCACCGTTGACCGCCGCGTCTGCTAAAATCTCCGTGTCGGTCGAAACTGTGAGCGTCGTTGTCTTGTCGTAGAACGGATGATTCACCGCGTCTAAAAGTGAATACGCCTCATAAAGAACCGTGTTGAAAAGCGGCTGCCTTACGAGTGCGTCAATGTCGTCATCCGAACACAATGCTTTTTTAAGGCATTGGAAGTCAAGCTGTTTATTGGTGAGAAAGTTCTGCATTTTTTTACCCTGCGAAATTCTTCGCGTCTATCATCGCGTATTTTAGCATCCCGTCGAGGACGCTCTCAAACCAAGATTGATCAAGAATTAAATCCGTGATGTCGTTTGTCGCCATCATGCAAATTGTGATACCCCCGGCTGTGATGTCGGCGCTCGGAAGTCCGTCACCAATAAGCGTGCAGCTTCCGGTCGATGGGATGCTGCCGATTCTCGCATAATACACTTTTGAAGCGTTGTTGTCCCAAAACATAATCCGGTCATTCTCATCCGTGCCTTGCGCGAAGTTTCCGGTCATTGCAATCGTAAGCGTTTGTGAGGCCGCAGCGTATGAACCGTTCCCGCTATTTTTCTTTCCCGCCCCTGCGGCAGAGGTCGATACTGCAATATCCTGATGAGTTTTGACATAGCGCGGATATACACTTCCGCTTACAACTCCCTTTGTGTAGATATTCCCGTTCTCTTCCCAAAAAACGGGATTTGTCGGGGATGGGACGATAAGCCCGTCAATGCCGAGTTTAACATCCTGAATCTCTGTCGTCTTGAGCCTGCGGAATTTCACTCCTGCGGAAGTTTCAAGACTGATAATTAAAAATGCTTCTGCCGGCGTCAGCACAACGCCGAGTGTTGAGCTCCCAATGGCGGTGCTTGTGAGGGTTAAAATGCTTCCGGGCTTTACATAGTCCGAAAACAGTGTGGCGAATTTCGCCGGACTTGCCGTGAACTGTTCAAGCAGTAAATCCCTTATTGACTGATTTGCGTACTTCTGCGCCAGTGAAGACGAGTAACGATGTCCTATATCGCCGTTGACCGTAGGATCGGTTCGCGCATCTTTGACGCGCTGAAAAAATGTGAGGATGATGTTATTAAAAAGTGTAGTCGCCATGTTTAGAATCCTATTTCTCTTGTTACGTCATCCACAAGTAAGTCCCCCTGAATCGCTTCCTTGTAATTCTGCATAGCTATCTTTGAACGCTTTTCTTCGTAAAGTTCATGCGAGGATTGATCCCCCGAGGCCCTGAAATGCGTTTCATACATCAGGCAATCGTCCCATTCCTGAGAGATAATCGGATCGCCAAGAAGTTGAAGGTTTCCAATTTGAGGCAGCCCGTAGGCGATGATTGCCACAATGTCTCCCGTTACGCTTGGCGCCGGAATGAATCGTAATATGTTGTTGAAAAAATATACCTCGACTGGATAGTTTGCGTAGTAATAATTTCGTGCGTTCAGCGCTCTCGAATACTGCTTTGGGTCGCTGATAACTCTCATTCCCTTCCGGTCTATCCTGCACCATGTCGTAGGCGGTATCATCTCTCTGACCTTGTAGATGTACGACGGCAATGGATAGTTCATTTGTGCGGCGATCATTGAGATTGCAAATTCAATTCTGTATGCAAGATTATCCCGGCAAAGTTCAAGTTGTACCTGTTCCATTTCTGCAATCAGTTCGTCGGCGGTTACGGCGACTTGGTTTTTGCTTTTCATCATCCGGAGAATCTTTGAGCATATCTTCCCTACTCTTTGTTGAGCCGCACCGATTGTCACTGGATAACTTCCTGAAAGCGGCGTCCCTCCGTTATAGGCAATGATATAATACCAATACACTCCGGTGATGAGAGCTGTTGTGTCGGTATACGTCGGACTTGATACGCTTGCTAAAAGTGTGAATGGAACGGTAAGATCGGTTGTTCGATACACGCCGTATAACATG
>CAWJKX010000106.1:0-4941 GCA_963843065.1 uncultured Bacteroidota bacterium | reverse complement strand
AGCTCGACGGCAACCGATGTGGTGACCGAAGTCGTTCACGGCGGAATTCTGAAAGAGCACAAAGGGATCAACCTTCCAGGTGTAGCAGTAAGTGCCCCATCGTTAACGGAAAAAGACATGGAAGACCTGGAGTTTGGCATCGCGAATGACATCGACTACGTCGCTCTTTCGTTCGTTCGCACCGGCGACGACATACGCCGCCTGAGAGAGTTCATTATTTCAAAAATTGATAAGCATAAGAAACTCCCCATCATCGCAAAGATCGAGAAGAGGGAAGCGCTGGATAACATCGACGAGATCATTCGTGAAGCGGACGCGGTCATGGTGGCGCGGGGCGACTTGGGCGTAGAGTGTGCAACGGAAGACGTCCCCATTGCACAAAAGATGATCTGCAAGAAAGCAAACGCCGCCGGTAAACCGGTAATCATCGCGACCCAGATGCTCGAGTCGATGATAGAAAACCCACGGCCGACACGTGCAGAAGCGAACGATGTGGCCAACGGCGTCCTGGACGGCGCCGATGCAGTGATGTTAAGCGGCGAAACATCCGTTGGGAAATACGTTGTCGAGGTTGTGCGGACGATGGATTTGATCATCCGGCGTGCGGAGGAAGAGTACCGCGACCAGCTCGACCTTGCGGACGAAGCGGGCGCCAAGCAGACTGAGATATTCAAAGCTCTGGGGCGGGCCGCCTGCGTTCTGGCGAAACGGATCGGGGCGGCTGCTATCGTTCCGATCACTCACTCGGGCGAAACGGCGAAGACGATAGCGAAGTACAGGCCGTACGGAATGATCATCGCGGCCACGGACCGCGAGCGCATCAGAAGAAGATTGAATTTAGTGTGGGGCGTGAAGTCGATCCTGGTGCCGAATATTGCGGACACCGATACGACGCTGGCGACCATCCAGCAGGAACTTCTGAAATCGGGGTACGTGAAAAAGGGGGATTATATCGTGATGACAGCCGGCATTCCTCTCCTGGCGCGCGGCACGACGAATATGGTGAAGGTAGAAAAAATATCGTAGAGAAATGGTCTCCTGTCCCTGACGCTTATCGTTCAGGCCTACAAGCTGACTTCTGAAATATAATCGTCAATGTCGTAGCGGACATTGAGATCGCGGTAATGCACCTGTTCGTTCCGCCTGCGAATTAAAAAAGGGAGCGCAACGATTCCAGCGATGACCGCCGTCCATGTAATAATTTTAAGCATGTTCTTCATAATTTATTGCTGTGGGAGAATCACTTCCTCACCAAGGATAATCGAGTATGTGATTGCATCCCACTGTTGTTTCTCCATCTCGTCCAGCAAAAGTTCTTCAATCGCTTGAAGTTCTTCCTGCGAAAGATCGTCAAATCCATACGATGTCTTCATACTCTTTTTCTCCTCTCTCTTATACAATTAACGAAGATACCGAGAAAAAGTTGTGCCCGTCATCAATTTTATTTCTCCGTACTTTCCTGTACGGCATCAAACGTAGTATTTCTTGATGTACTCCGCAACCATGCGGTGCGTATTGTACTGCGGGACGAGCGTTGCGATTGACCGCCGGACGCGCTGCAGCCATTGACGGGGAATATTTTTTTCGTCGCGCCGGTAGAACTCGGGGACGATGCTGTTCTTGATCACTGAAAAAAGATTTTCAGCATCGACGATGTCTTGGTTCTCGGCAAGCGTCGGAGTTTCATCCTTTCCGATCGCCCAGCCGTTGGTCTCGTCGCACGCTTCACGCCACCATCCGTCCATAATACTGCAGTTCAGCCCTCCGTGGATGGCCACTTTTTGACCGCTGGTTCCGCTGGCTTCGAGCGGGCGGCGGGGGTTGTTGAGCCAGACGTCCGCTCCGGCCACAAGATGCCGCGCAACGTTAATGTCATAATTTTCGAGGAAGACGACCTTTCCGAAGAGGCGCGGATTGTTCGTCAGATCGATCACCTGCTTGATAAATTTTTTCCCCTCATCGTCGCGCGGGTGCGCTTTCCCCGAATAGATCAATTGGACGGGGCGTGTTTCATCGCCAAACAACTCAATCGCCCGGTCGAGGTCGGTGAAGAGGAGCGGCGCACGTTTGTACGTCGCGAAACGGCGGGAAAATCCGATCGTCAGAACGTCGGGGTTGAGGACTCTTTCATACACCGCGGTGCCGTTGCCGAAACGCGAGTGTTGCACGCGTAGAGTGTGGCGGGCAAATTCAACGATGTCCCGCCGCAGCTCGTACCGCAGCGACCAGAGCGCTTCATCCGAAATCGCTGAATTTCGGACTGCTTTTTCCCAGTACCGGCATCGAGATAATGCCTTTGCCAATCTTCCCCGAGATGCTTGGTCCAGAAACGTGCTGATTTTTCATTCAGCCAGCCGCCGATATGCACGCCGTTGGTAACGGATCCGATCGGGACCTTGGCTGCCGGTACGTCCCCGTACAAAGGCCTCCACATTTCACGGCTTACCTGGCCGTGCAATTCGCTGACGCCGTTCGCCGCTCGCGACATCTTTAACGCAAGCACAGTCATGCAAAACGTTTCGGTCGGGTCCACGGGGTTGATGCGCCCGTACTTCATCAGCTCCTCGGCGGGAATTTTCATCGCCTTGCACATCGATGCGAAAGAGTACTCCATCAGGTCTTGTGAAAACCGGTCGTGTCCTGCGGGCACCGGCGTATGCGTTGTGAACACGCATTGCCGTTTGACCTGCTCTGCTGCCGTGCTCGCGTCGGCCTTTTTTTCCATCGCTTCCCGCAACAGTTCAAGCGTGAGGAATGCCGAATGGCCTTCATTCATGTGGAACGTTGAGGGACGAATCTTCAACGCACGCAACAATCGTACGCCGCCGACGCCGAGAATAATTTCCTGCGAAATGCGGGTTGTGCTGTCGCCTCCGTACACGTGCGCTGTGAGATCGCGGAAGCGATCTTCATTCTCCTTCACATTCGTATCGAGCAAGATAGACGACGCTGCGTCCGACGTTCAACTGCCATGCGTGGAACCGCACCGTGCTGAATCCGATTTCCACCTCGCATCGCACCGGCTGGCCGTTTTCGTCCACGACGATTTTTAACGGAAGCTTCGTCGGGTCGGCGGAAACATACAGCTCGTTTTGCCATCCATCGGCCGCGATCCGCTGCTCGAAATATCCCTGACGGTAGAAAAGCGAAACGCCGATGAACGGCAATCCAAGATCGCTTGCCGATTTAGTATGGTCGCCGGCGAGAATGCCAAGCCCGCCTGAGTACGTTCGTAAACTTTCGTGGAAACCAAACTCGGCGCTGAAATAGGCGATCGGCCCTTTCAGCGATTTCGCCTCCGTCGACGCCCAGGTTTTTGTGCTGGTCATGTAAGCGTTGAAGCTCTTCCATGCCAACTCTATCCTTGCCGCAAACTCGACATCGCCGATCCGCGCCCGGACTTCTTCGTTCGACATTTCTGCAAGGAGGGCGACAGGATTATGATGTGTCCGCTCCCATACCTGCGGCGAGAGATCGAGGAAAATTGATTGTGCTTCAAAATTCCATGACCACCATAAATTTTGTGAAAGGTCATGAAGCTTTGTCAACAACGAAGACGAATCGGGTGCAGATATTTTTTCGCTCATTTCTGCCTATTCAATGGTGTGCGATCTGGGAGTGGAAAGCACTAATTAATCAAAAAAAAAGAAGAAAATCCAGAGTCAGTGGGCGGAATCTTCCGGCAGGAAGTTGGAAGAAGAAAAGACGCCGCAACCGCCTATGCACGTCCAGTCTATTTTCTCATCAATTGCATTTGTTCGTTTGTGAGGAACCAGACAAGAACCCCGCCGCCGCGTTGCACCGGCGATCCAACCTCCACGCAGGAGAGCGATGCTTTTTTGACGCTAATCTTTGAATCGTTGTTCATGCCGATGAGGTGTGCTATGCAGCGGCTGGCGAAAGGTTTGTGGGTGACGAGCAGAAGACGGCTGTCGCGTGGATACGACTGAAGCTCTCGAAACAAATCCTTCGGGTCTGCCGCGGATACCAGCTGTTCAAGAATTTGGATGCGGACGGGGGAAAATTGTTTAGCGACAATTTCTGCCGTTGCTTGAGCGCGCGCCGTCGGGCTCGTGAGAACAGCGGTAAGATTGAGTTTCATGATGCCAACGGCGTCTGCGACGCATTCGGCTTGCGCAATTCCCTCCGGCGTCAGTTTTCCGTCGATGTCGTTTCTGCGACCTTCGGTCTCTGCATCAGCATGCCGGAGAATAAAAAGGCGCATTATCGTATTTCCTTGATATGTTCTGCCGGTCTGGCGGGAATTGCTTTCGAGCCCATTTCGTCGAACGGTCTTTGAATCAAATCCAGATTTTTCACCATGATGTCAATGGCCTCCCCCTTCGCACAGATGTTTCTCCGAACACCTTAATCCTTTGTATAGAGGCTCCTTTGTCCGCAATATCGCTGCAGCAGGCATGTCCATTTTCATGAGTAACTCCTTCAATTTTGATTTCGAAATCGGGTCGATAGAGTAATTTACTGCGTCGCCGTTTTTCTTTAACACGGTATAGACTCGGCGGCAGCTGGTGCAGGTCGGCTTTTGGTGTATAACAATTTTGGCCATAGGTAGCGGGGGCTATACTCCGGGAAAGTTCATTCGTATATTCACTCCGTGAAAAACATGCGCGGGCGCACCGTAGGCGGTAGATCGGCCGCGAATTCTTTCAAAGATGAAATCAATGTCTTTCTGGCGGATGGATCGACGGCATAGATGGAGACAATTTCGCCTGCACAGACGATGTTGTTCTCAATTTCCCATTCACCAACTTTGCTCCATTCAGATGGAAGTCCGCCGAAATTAGATCGTTGAAACCAATTGTCGTACGCCACTGCAATTTTTACGCCTTTCATTTGTGCCATGGTGTAGAGTTGCCGGCTGTCGTATTCTCCTGCCAGTCTTTTGCGTGCTACATCGAGATTTGCCACAGCAATTGGTGA
>CAWJKX010000105.1:0-19610 GCA_963843065.1 uncultured Bacteroidota bacterium | reverse complement strand
CTTTATGTACATCTACTGGTACGTTTACGTATTGCTCTTCTTTCGCAGTGCGGAGTTCTTCCGAGGACCTGAGAGCGCTATCAAGCCGACGTTGTTCGCTGTCAGTCAACCGGTCGTCAAAAGAACGAAGCAGCAAATTGTAAAAATTATTATCCATCAAAAACCCTCCTTGTAGTTATGCAGGATAGATTGTAATTTTTTTTGCGCACGTTGCAACCTGGATAATACCGTCCCAAGGGGAATGTGCAATATCTCGGCTGTCTCTTGGCTGGAGTATCCTTCCGCGAGCCGTAAATTGACAACAGCGCGAAATTTTGGACTGAGCGTTTCTATCGCTCGGCGAATGATTTCCTTTTCCTCAAAATGATCTGCTCTGTTTTCAACGCCAGCCTCCTCCGTTTCATTTTCCGGATCAATTCTCTTAAAAAGGAATCTGCGGCGTTCACGGCGCCGTATTTCATTCAACGACAGGTTCATTGCGATTCGTGTTATATATGTTCCAATAGAAGAGTCGCCCCGGAACTTCTTCAGAGCGTTGTAGAATCGCATGAACGTTTCCTGCCCAATATCATCTGCCTCGTCGCATTGTCCGAGCATACCAATCACTGTAGCTGCGACCTTCGATTCGTAACGCCGCACCAATTCTCCGAATGCCGCAACATTGCCCTCACGAGAGATTTTCAGCAGATCCTCGTCCGGCATTCTTTTTAAATCTTCATTCAACGTGTTAGACAGTCTTATGGCACATTTTATTCCGTTTATCGATACCGAAAACGGAGTGATGGTAATAAAAACAATGCAACGATGGAATAAATAAAACACTTCAAATGTCTAATAAGCAACGGAAACGCTGACCCGGCACATCGTAAAGTGTTTCGGATAAATGTCGCGATAGGTCAGTCAAGAATCAAGAAAATTGTTTTCTAACCGATAAATTTGCCATCCCGCCCCTTGCATAAGGAACACGAAGCCGTTCTGAATTGATACGAATTGAATGCATCGAATGATCTTGAACGAGGACTTGGCCGCTTCACGAGCATTATTTTCCAATTCCCATGGGTAGTGCATTATTCTCTCAATTGTCGTTTCGGCCGTCCCGGTAGATTACCGTCCCAACCTACAAACCTTATTAGGAGCTATGAACAGAAAAGAATTTTTATCGACCCTCGGACTTGGAGCGGCGGCAGTTGCCTGCAGCTATTGTCTTAACGGCTGCAGCCCTTTGAATAATCCAGTGACGGCGCCGACCAACGTCGATTTTACTCTTGCTCTCACGGCGGCGGCGAACGCTCCTCTAAAAACAAACGGCGGGTACCTCTATAATGGAGGCGTTATCGTTGCCCGAACCGTAAACGGAACATACGTGGCACTAAGTCAGCTCTGCACCCATGCCGGGGGTACTGTCCAATATGTTTCAAGTTCAAACTCTTTCTATTGCCCGAACCATGGTTCCAGTTTTGCGACAAACGGGTCGGTGATCAACGGTCCAGCTACCGGTTCGCTCACAGCATACCACACATCATTGACCGGCACATCGTTGAGGGTCTATTCCTAAGCGACGTATGCAAATTCTTTCTCTTTTCAATAACCATCATGACGGAAAAATAAATTTATAATGAGATATGTCTTCATATTCGCCGCGGTAACAGCACTCGCCATTCCGGCATTGCAAGCGGGAGAAAACCCATCGCAGTGGACTTTTGAGAATCAATTAGTTGCTGATTCAGGAGATTCTTCATTGCTGGATTCTGCAATGGCTGAGCGGGCACAAGAAGTTCCATCGCAATTTGACCTCCATAATCAATTGTTTGCCGATTTGGAAGAACCTCCCATGCTTGATTCTGCGGCCACGATGCCAAAGCAACGATTGATGCCGAGCAACTTGAGCTTTATGGAGAAATGGCTGTGGGGCGAGGATGGAGTCGTTCGCGGCATCGGCTTGGAGCCACCACTCTCACCGGAGGAGCGAAGAAGCGAGCTAACGCTCCGCAGAACGATGCTGACGACGCATCAAATTGGCGGGTTTGTTACGCTCGGTCTGATGATAGGTGCGGTGTACTTCGGTCAGCAGATCATTGACGGACACCCTGAGTATCGCCGTAACCATCAGTACTTCGTTACAGCAACAATAATTTCGTATTCGGCGACAGGGCTGCTGGCGATTCTGTCCCCGCCCCCCATGATTCGCCGAAACGAAGTCAGCACGACAACAATACACAAGACTCTTGCATGGATTCACGTCGCGGGAATGATCATCACCCCGATTCTCGGAGGAATGATACAACGCCGTTCAAAAAACGCTATGGAGAGCGAACGCATTCATCAAATTTCCGGCTATCTCACGACGGCAACATTCGCCGCATCGATGATTGTCGTAACATTCTAACAGGAGATGTATGATCAGAAAAGTGAGTTTACTTGCGTGCTGGTTCTTGTTGTCCGTTGCTGCAAGCTGGGCCCAGACCAAACAGCTTGAATTATTGAAAGATGAATCAACTATCACGTACCGAATCGTCCACCCTCTTCATGAAATCGAAGCCACGAGCAATAATGCAACCTACCGGCTGGAAATAGATCCCGCAAAGAAGGAAATCGTCAGCGTTTCGGCGATGGTGGACGTAATGACATTCGACAGCGGTAATTCAAACCGCGACTCTCATGCAATGGAAGTTATCGACGCAATCAGCTATCCCGAAGTTTCTTTCGTCAGCTCATCGGTTGCGGAAGTCGGAGACAGCCTCAAAGTGACGGGCAAGCTGACATTCCACGGAATCGCGCAGGACATAGTGATTATGGCCTCCTCAAAATGGTCTCCCGATAAATTAGAAGTCCACGGGAGCTTTGCGCTTAGCCTGACCGCTTTTAAAATTGAACGCCCTTCCCTGCTGATGATTCCGGTAGAAGATGCATTGCGGTTCACGTTCTCGGCCGCTTGGAAATTATGATGCGATCAAAATTTCCACAATTTCCCTAATCAACCGGCGAAAAACCATGCATGAAGCCATAACCAAGTGAATCTCTGGACACCGCTTCGAATAGTCCTGGCCGTAATGGCCGTATACGCAATGGGTTTTGCCACAGCTATTCCTGTCGGTCCGACGCAATTGGAAATTGCCAAGCGTTCTCTCAACGGCTATCTCTCTTCAGCCCTGATGATTATTGTCGGTCAACTCATTTCTGATTTGTTGTACGGGATCATCGCACTTTTTGGGATCGCTCCCTTTCTCCAACATCCCAAGGTTGTCGCAATATTTTGGCTCCTGAATGCGATTATCCTGCTTGTTCTTGCAATTTGGACAATCCGGCAAAATAATTCTTCTTCGGAAAACCTTGAACGATCCAAAATCCGGCTAAAGAAGCATAATGTCGCTTTTCTTGTTGGATTTTCACTGGCAATCACCAATCCTCTTATGATTGTTTGGTGGCTGCTCGGCGCCCGCATATTGATTGATGTTGGACTTGTTGCGAAATATACACCTGTCGAGAATGTAATATTTCTGTCGGTCGGAGCACTAGGTCTCGGTTCGTATCTTGCATTACTCGCATTTGTCGTTTTGAAAGCGAAAGGTTTTTTTTCGGAACATACTATTACGAGAATCACCGTAACTTTTAGCGTTCTTCTTTTGGGTCTTGCGGCATATATCGGGGCACGATCTGCTTTTGTCCTAATGAGTTAGAAATGGGTGCAACGGAGCGACCCTGGTGGTTCTCGGCCGAATCCGTGTGTTCCAAAAAACCTGCATCCGACAAAGATTTTGAATAAAGGAAATCACTACTTCGAACCACTTGAGTAACGTATTTGCACATGGAGGGAGCAGTAAAAGATCGAATGAATGCAGATATGCAGAAACAGATCCAATGGATACCATCAGAATGATTCCATGGGTAGACCGAAAATTCAATGGCATAGTCCTTTTTCTGTGTTCTACGTTCCTATCCATCAACACGTACGCACAGCAATCAAACTTCGATGTAAACCAATCCTCGAAAGATTCTGTCTATTCGGTGGGTGTATTCAAAACAGACACGACTGATTCTGCGCGTACAATAATGAAAAGCAATCTTTCGGAACAACGGGACATTTACGACATTCTGAAAATGCTTTTCAATATAGATATCACTTCCTCGGATACTGTAAGCAAAGAAAAAGGAACACTCTATGTGGCGGCACTTCCGGCTGCCGGGTATTCGTTGAACACAGAAACTGCAATTACCATCGGGGCAAACGCCGGAATATATACGGACGACGTTGACAGCGTAAATCTGTCTACCTTCAATTTCAATCCGACCTATACGACCAAACATCAGATTCTGTTGCCATTTCAATCCAATGTGTGGACACCTGGAAATGAATACGATATCCTCGGTAACTGGATTTACTATAAGTATCCGGAATTGACCTATGGTCTGGGAGGACATACATTAGAAAGCGCCGCCGAACAATTGGATTACCGGTACGTTCTATTACGTGAAACGGTATTAAAAAGAATATACACGGATATGTACGCCGGTGCAGGTTATGTTCTTGATTCTCATTGGGATATCACCGACGCCGGGTTGCCGGGAGGAAAAATATCGGACTTCCAGCGTTACGGGGAGACGTCAAAATCGGTCTCCTCCGGGTATACCATCGACCTGCTGTATGACTCTAGGCAAAACCCGATCAATCCGCCTAAAGGGTATTATGCCTCTATCGTCTACCGCAATAATTCCACGTTCCTTGGGAGCGATGAAAACTGGCAGTCCATGATCCTCGATCTGAGAAGTTATTACAAGTTGTTCGCTGACTCAAAAAATGTTCTGGCATTCTGGAGTTACGATTGGTTTATTCTTCGGGGAACTCCCCCCTATCTCGATTTACCGGCCTCGTCGTGGGATACATACGCAAACCAGGGAAGAGGTTATATTCAGAGCCGATTCAGAGGAAGAAATCTGCTTTCTCTCGAATCAGAATATCGCTTCGGCATCACACATAACGGATTGATCGGAGGCGTGGTCTTTACAAATGTGCAAAGCGTATCCGACTGGCCAAGCAATAAGTTCGAGGTTCTCCATCCCGGGTTTGGATGCGGCATCCGGATTAAAATGAACAAGCATGACGATACAAATGTCGCAGTGGATTATGGCTTTGGTCTGCAGGGCTCGCAAGGCGTTTTTGTAAACCTGGGCGAAGTGTTTTAATCTCCAAAAATCAATTCCTAACTTCATATTGGACTTTTTGTCAGGTCCATAGAGAGAGCGATAAAAATGTTGAAGGAATACATAAACCCGGAAGAGTTCAAAGTTGGAGGAGAAATTCCTTTATTGCTCAAACTCCGGCTGAGACAATTTTTCACAAAGAAGCCGGCAGACAACGGAAGAATACTCGTCATAGACGCATGTATTATCGGTGATTTCATCGCCACGCTTCCCGCTCTTCGGCTCTTTATCCAGAATGCAAACAAAGAGGTAGATTTAGTAGTATCTCCACCCCTAAAATTGATCGCTCAATCGATCAAAGGCGTGCACACCGTTTTCACGGCAAACTCGATTTACAACAGAAGCAACGAGACCCAGACCAAGCAGACCATTCTGCCGCGCGAGTACGAACAGGTGCTTGTATTAAGAATCAGCCCTCATGCATATGAGCTGCTGAAGCAAATCCGGTACTCAAAAATCGTCACCTATGATATTGTACTTCTTAAATATTTTGCTCATCTTCTCTGGAAGATCTATCGCAAGAAGCCGGTTCGTCAATGGAGGGAAGTCAATTTCGAGATCATAGGCAAAAAAGAGCCTGAAGAGAAGATGCAATTTGATGATATTTTCAGCGTGAGTGTATCGGAATACGGTCACGCCAGAGAACTCTTACCGGAAATGGGAAATAGAAAGCGCGTGATCATTCATACCGGGTCGGGATGGCACGTGAAATTGTGGGATACCGAGAAGTGGATCGATGCGATCAAGAAGATCAACAGGCTCGGAAAATTTGACTTTATTTTTATCGGACGGGGAGATCTGGAGGCGAAGACGTTTGAGTACATTCAGCGGCAGCTCGATTGTGAGTTGCATTCGCTGATCAACAGAGTCGACCTAAAAACAACTTTACTGATTATGCGGCTGAGTGACTATTTTATCGGCATTGACAGCGGTCCCAGAAACATGGCACATCTCGCCGATCTCAGAAGCATCACTCTTCACGGCCCCGCGCCAAAAAACTTCATGCCGGTGAACAAAGCGGATGTTGTCATCGATAAATTCACCTGCC
Organism: uncultured Bacteroidota bacterium; assembly: GCA_963843065.1. Taxonomy (GTDB): domain Bacteria; phylum Bacteroidota; class Ignavibacteria; order UBA10030; family UBA8401; genus JAGVPT01. The sequence goes on along the minus strand of CAWJKX010000105.1, from coordinate 13,363 downwards.
GGTGCAAGAGCCTTTTCTATTTTCACAAGGTCAGCGCTATTCATAAGATTTCATCGGACGAAGTCGTGCATGGTTTCAAAAAACTTTTGACATCACCGACGCGAGCAGGAGGCGGTCTTCAGCACGACCGATAGCTTTGAGAAACATCTTTCTTTTCCGCGGCGTTCTTTCGGGCTCCCCAGCTTTCACCGTTAATGTTGTTGCTCGACGGCTTTGACGTACTCAACGACATATTCGATTTCTAATTTGTTCATTCTGCCTCCCCACGCCGGCATAAGCGGAGATTTGTTGACTCCTTTTCCTCCCTGCGTTATCGTCGCCAGCAATGTCGCATCATCAATGCCCGCCATTGCGCGGGGGTCTGTGAAATCCCGCGGCTTAGGATCAAGGTTATAGGCATTGAATCCGTCGCCTTTCCCCTGCTCTCCGTGGCAAACTGAGCAGTACTTTGTGTAGAGCAACTTCCCTTGTCGTTGCTCATAAGTCAGAATCACTGCTTCCGCAGAATTCGAATGCGCTGCTGTGGAATCAACAACGGACACACTATCATCTGCCTTAGCTCCCTTCGGCGGATGCGAGATTGGACCTGCACATCGACTGAATACTATCGAACAGACTAAGAGCGTTCTGATTCTTGAAATGATTGAATGCATATTTCCTGCTATCTCAATGTCGTAAGAAATGCCGTTAATGCATCAGCTTCGTGATTGGTCAGTCTATTGTCCGGCTCGATCGATTGCGGTTTGTAGGCTTCCGGGTCCTTTAACCAATGGAATATCCATCCGGGTTCCAGCCGAGATCCGACTTTGTCTAGCGGAGGTCCAACATAGCCCCCTTTCCCGCCGATCATGTGACAACTCTGGCATCCGTATCGCTCATAATAGAGACCCCGCCCTTCGGAAACTAAAGCGGCATCAGTCATGATGGTTCGGTTGAGACTGTCAACAACAAATACGTTTCCGATGTAATCACCAAGGACATTTATTTCGGCATTCGAAAGGAAGAAATTTGGCATCCGCTCTGTGAGTGTCGGTCTCAGGGAATACGGAATTTTAAAGTATGCCTTTATCCATTGGTGTTGGGCCTGGCTTGCCTCCATGGAAAGGTCGGTCGCCACCAATCGTCCGGTTCCGTTCATAACATGACAGCTTTGGCATGCAAGGTCATTTACAAGTTTACCAAATTGACCTTGCGGCACAAAATGAGCTGCCGGTTTAGGTCGTACGATATATTCTTCGGGAATCATATCGTTTGAATTGCTCAATAATGCAACGCTCACCGCCGTTGCCTGTTCTTCTGAAAATCCAAACTTCGGCATTTTCGAGGTCGCTGAAAAGATGCGAGGATCGAGTACCTTTGTCTTTAAATATGAAGGGAGAGTCTGATCGATTTTGATATTTCCAAAATCGATCTCGTATGCTTTCTTGCTGCCGATATATGTAAGGTCAGGGCCCAGTTCCGAAGTGCCGGGAACGGCTTGAAGTTGATGGCATCCAGCGCAATTATTTTTCTTAAAAATCGCTAACCCCTTTTCATAGGAGGCGGGATCGGGTGTATGTGGAGGGAGTTGCGCCATATCATAATCGACAAATTCGCTTTGCATGTATGCGACAACAGAGACGAGATCATTCTCGGTGAACCTAAATCGTGGCATCTGGACATCCGGCATAAAGACCTTCGGGTCCTTAATATAATTGTATAGCCATTGTTCACTCACTTTGCTGGCGACTTTGCCCAGTTCCGTCGCAACATATCCTCCTTTTCCATTGATCGGATGACAACTGATACATCGTGCTTCGCCGAAGAGCGTCGACCCTTTGTCGATCAGTTTCGCCTTCTGCGCATCCGAGGAGAATTTCATAGCTGCAGGCAAAGGCGAAAGTTCCTGCTTTTGCGGAGGTGTCGTGAACGTCATTAAGAAATCCGCCAGATTATCCACGTCCTCGTCGCTCAGAAGAAAGTTCGGCATTTTTGTGGCGGAAAAATACTGCTTCGGATTCTTGAGCCAATTAACGAGCCATGTCCGGTTTACTTTCGATCCAATGCCGTCGAGGGGCGGCACCCATTGCTTCTGGTATCCTTCGATTTTGTGGCACGCAACACAGTTCGACTCCTGCACAAGCTTACGGCCTTCGTTGAGTACGGGGGCTTCCGAGACATTTTCTTCCTTATGGCATTTCCCGCAGGATGCTTCTAGGAAATTGACAGGAAGCATCGGCTGAGCCCAGAATTTCACATTGCCGATCGACTCCTTGTATTCCGTTGCCACTCCTTGTCCACCATGGCACATTGTGCATCCGAATTCTTCGATGTCATGGTAAATGCGCGGATGAGTGCGAAACGGTTCTTTCGCGTTTATTAATGCGGCTTCCTTTAGACCAAGATGGCATGTCTCGCACCGGTCAACACGATCGAGTTTTTGCAGCCAGATCTGCTTAATCCCAATCTCGGTCGGTTTAACCCGTTGAGGAAGTTTCGCGATCAACTGATTATAGGCATACTGATATCCTTTCCATTCCCTGAAGAAATCTTTCATCGGAGAGACGGCAAGAACGATCAAGAGCGCGACACTTGCAACGGCGAAATATTTAGAAAGTTTACCCATGAGCTAAGTCAGCAAATATTTTAGTGATGCCTTCGACGATTAGTAGATCTCTTGCCAAGGCCATGTCCAGGTCCATTCAGGGCCACGGAACAGAATTCCGACGATAGTGAGAAGGACTACGATTGTTACGAACCATGTCATTACCCACCACGAAAGAGGGCGCGTGGCCAGCCAGCCCACGATTCCGCCCTCCTTTGAGGAAAAATATGGGATGAGCATAATCCCTGCAATCAACAGGGTCGGCACAAGCATAACGTAGACGCCGTACAGAAGCAGGATGGCTGAAAGAATTCCGGCCAAGATAAGAATCACTATGAGCGTTTGGCGTCTGCTTTGTTTCCATAATCCCTCCTGCTTGAGGTTCACCGAGAAGTAAGGAATCACTATCAGGGCCACAACTACGAGACCCGGAAGGATAACGCCTGCAACGATGGGAGGAAAATAGTGAAGTAATTCCTGCAGTCCAAGAAAATACCATGGTGCCTTTGCGGGATTCGGTGTGTGTTCAGGATTGGCAATCCATTCCAACGGTGCGTTGAACAAAAGAGAGATGATTGCCAGAATTATTACAAGGATCTCGAAAGCGATGACTTCCCTTACGATCAGGTTCGGGACAGTCATCACCATATCCTCTTCTTCCACCCTGACCCGTGCGCTCGTCCGCGATTTTATGAAGGCGATTCGTTTCGGAACTTTTTTGGCATCCGAGGATGATTCTACCTTGAAATCTTTTTTGCTTTCCATTAAATTTTTACGATTGTCTAGTGAAATTTTGTCCGACAACTGTATACACGCGAATTAAACTCCCCCATCCTTTCGTACTCTCCAAAAATGTATTCCCATCAATACCATCGTCGCCACCGGAATGACGAAGCAATGCAATACATAAAAACGAACGAGTGCATTTTCGCCGACAATATTTCCACCGAGAAGGAGAAAGGATATTTTGTCTCCAATCCCAAACGGGACAGCGCGAGCCATATTGGTACCCACCGATATCCCCCAGAATGAAAGCTGGTCCCACGGGAGAAGATATCCCGTGTAACTCAGCAGGATCGTCATCACAAGGAGGACAACGCCGATGACCCAATTAAATTCCTTCGGAGGCCGATACGAACCGGTGTAAAACACGCGAAGCATGTGGAGAAAAACTACTGCGACCATCGCATGAGCTGCCCACCGGTGCATATTTCGGAGGAATTGGCCCGATGATACCACGAACTGGAGATCTTTCATATCCCAATAAGCCTGGTGGATCGATGGTCTGTAGTAGAGCATAAGCAATGCGCCGGTGACGGTAAGGATAATAAACAATCCCGCCGATAATCCTCCGAGCCCCCAGGTGTAGGTAAACTTGATCGAACGCCTGCGGACTTTTGTGGGATGAACGTGGAGAAAAAAATTGTAGAAGACTGCTTCCGCGCGCGTCCGATTCGACAACGGAAGTCCGTGTCGAAAAATCGAGCGCCAGACTCGTGAGTGAGCAAGCTGTTCAGTGAACCGGTTCATTGTGCCCTTACATATTCGGTGAGGTCGCCGTATCGTTCTGATCTGAATTTTTCAATGCTCTCGATGATCATCGGAAGATATCTGTCAAGGCCACAATCAATGCTCGTACGAAGATGGCACTCGCCGTCTTTTGATTGAGAGTCGCACGATGCGCAGACTTTTTCCCGAAGGGCTGCCACATAAGGGCCAAGCTCTTCGCTCTGGACGGAAAGAACGGAATCGACAACGTTTGAAAAATGGTGCTTGAGTCCACATTCAATATCTCCTGTAAGGCCACACTTCCCATCTCCGTTCCTATCGATACAGTTCGCACAAACATCTGCCTGCACTCTCTCCCAATAGTTGTTGATTTCTACCATAACGCCTCCTTGTAATTAGACTTTGAGCGTTGATTCTTCGCCTACCGTCACCGACTTGTCGACTACGAGTTGCCCTTGGTCATCCAACACAACCGAGAACCGGGGCAACGAACGGGGCGCTGGACCTGCAATCTTTGTTCCATCCGTACTAAATTTGCTTCCATGACACGGGCAAGCGATGATGCCCTGGTCCGGTTTCCAATTCGTTATGCATCCAAGATGTGTGCATACAGCAGAAAGAGCGTAGAAATATCCTTCCTTTGCACGGACGATGTAGACTTTTTGATCTGCATTGAGCGTCACACTCCCGGGAGAAAAATCTTCCGGTTTGCCTGCTTTGAATTTCGTCGGAGGCTCCCGCACCACGTTCGGCGACAGGTACTCACCCGTGAGCACGATGCTTCCGAGCGCAGCAATACCAATTGCTCCCAATCCTAAACTTTCAAAAAAGAATCGACGGGAGATGAGGGCTTCCTTTGGCTTGTCCTTCTCTTCGTTCGCTTTATCCACAGTAAATCCTTGTTTGTAAGTGCATATTATAAAGGCTTCGTTTCCGCAACTGTATATCCTTGCATGGTGATACAACCGACTGGACAGCGCATCGCGCAGAGTCCGCATCGGATGCAACGGTCTTCATCCTTGATCATTATCGAGCCGGATATTTCTTCGGATCGTCCCGTGATTACAACGTCGTACGCAGCATCCACTTCCCTCATTTGCACTTCCTCGCCCTCCAGGCGATCCAGCACCGCCAGTTCGATGCAATTCTCCGGACATATATCAACACACCCTCCACAAAGAATACATTCACTGCCAGTTTCTTCTCCACCTTCATTGAAAACCGTGTTTTCCCAGCAATGTAAACAGCGGGAGGCTTCACGTTGTGCTTCTTCTTCGCTGTAACCGAGCTCAATTTGCGAGACGCCGATTCTCCGTTCAATTGGTAGAACGGGTATCGGAACTCGCCGTTGTTGCTCATATCCCCATTTCCGTTTGTATTCTCGTGTATTCGCAACGATGATTTCGACGCCGCGATCATGAAGGGCAACTTCCACGCTCGTTCCCGTGACACCCGAGAGGAATGCATGAATGGATTGAGCCGCTTTCTTCCCGTTCGCGACAGCATCGATCGCGTTCCGAGGACCGAAGGAGACGTCGCCGCCGGCAAAAATTCCGGGTGCCGTGGTGGCAAGTGTTGCGGGGTCCACCTTTATGGTATTGCGAGGGGTCACTTCAATTTTGTCATCTTCAGCCACCCAAGTCAGGTCCGATGTCTGCCCGATTGCCATGATGACCGTATCAGCTTCGATGATTTTCTCCGTACCGGCGGAAAATTTCGGGCTAAACCGTTTTTGATCATCGAACACCGAAGTACAATCAATTGTTTCGAAGCCGGTAACTTTTCCATTTTCGCCGACGATTCTGCTCGGGCCTTTGCGAGGGTGGATGTGGATCCGTTCTTCAAGGGCTTCATCGATTTCAATCTTGGCTGCGGGCATTTCATTCCAGTCCTCAAGGCATACCATGTGGACTTCCTTCGCCCCAAAGCGTACCGCAGACCGTGCGACATCAAGCGCTTCTGCCACCTCAGTCACGTGCCCAACATCGATTTTCTCCTGCCGGGCAACCGTGCGGGCCACATCTATAGCAACATTTCCGCCGCCGATCACAACGACCTTTCGGCCGATCTCGACACGATAGCCCATGTTCACATTCAACAAGAAGTCCACTGCACGAAAGACTCCATCGAGTTCGACTCCCTTGATTTGCAAATCCCTGCTCTTGTGCGAACCGATTGCTATGAAGACAGACCTAAACCCTTGCCGCTTCAGGTCGCTGATCGTAAAGTCCCGTCCGACCGCTGAGTTGAGTTTGAGCTCAACGCCTAGGCTCAGAATTGCATTAATCTCAAGACGAATCAGTTCGCGTGGGAGCCGATACTCTGGGATGCCAAGCGTGAGCATCCCTCCTGCAACAGACTGTGCTTCGAAGACCGTAACTTCATACCCTAACAAAGCGAGATCGTGGGCACATGACAGGCCGGCGGGTCCAGCGCCGATCACGGCGACTTTGATTCCGTTCCTTTTTAACGACTTGCCGAAGACTTCCTTCAGTTTTTCGAGATCGACCATGCTTTCGACCCCAAACCGCTCAGTCGCAAATCGCTTGAGCGCACGAATTGCAATCGGCTCATCGATAGTACCTCGGCGGCAGGAGGTCTCACACGGGGCAGCACAAACGCGACCGCAAATTGACGCAAACGGGTTTGGTTTGCGGGCAACGTGGTACGCCTCGCGGTACCGTCCTTCCTCGATTAATCCAACGTACCGTCCCGCCTCCGTATGGACCGGACACGCCGCCATACAAGGAAAGTTGGAGTCAAGCCACTCCAGATCGACAAATTTGAGTTGCTCTGCCACGACCTAATTCTTTCTTTTACTTTTGTATTTCGAAATCAGCTTTCGCTTCACCCTTATCTGACACTTCTATCTGGACTGGCTGACCCTTTAGCTTTTCGTGCCAAATTTTCAATGTGTATTTTCCCGGGGGAACATCTTTGATTTGATAGCTGCCGTCCGGGGAACTCACTGCAAAGTACGGAGTTGCGCAAACTACGACAAACGCCTCCATTTCAGGATGCACGTTACAAAGCAAGACTGCCTGGCAACCGGCATTCTTAAATGTATACGAGCGTTTTTCCCCTTTCGGCCATGTTCCCAGGTTTACCTTCTCCGCACAAGCGTCGGGACAAAATACATTGTGCAAAACATCATCGCTATTGAGAAAATCGACTGTCGTGCCTGCCAGGATTGGAAGGACACGGGGATGAAATTTCAAACCTTTCTGATCCATGAGCGCATGCTCTTTTGGAGCGGGAAAGGTTTGCGACTCGATTTTTTCAATGTATACGACCGCATCGGCACTATTCTTTACGCCATGCGCTTTTACTTTCCCTGTAATTGTGCCGGCCGCCGTGAAATAGGGACTGCCGCACAAAAGCGCCAGCGATATACCAACCATAAGACTCTTTTTCATAATTTGCTCCTTAATGTATTTATTGAATTTAATTTTTCCCTACGGATGTATCTTAGAACAGAATTTGTGTTATATCCCGAGCGACATTAGCCATTGAACCTGCCCGGGTTGCACACTCTGTCCTGGAATGATAACGGGATTTCCATTTGAAGCTGCTCCTGTGTTGAGTTTTGCGAACGAAGCCCGCACCGTCATTTTCAGATTCGGTCGAACCAAGAAGACAACCCCAGGAACAATTTGTGAGTCTGTAAACGACGTCACCGCGTTGGATGCATTCAGCCCCTGTCCATCCCACACTTCATAGCGTATACCTGGCAAGAGCCACGGGTACACGGTCACATCAAGCTCGCTAAACAACACTGTACTTTTTGCTGAAAGCCCGGACAAAAACAAAAAAGGATTGTTATCTTTGCGCAACTGCACTCCGCCGAACAAATTGAATCTACCATAAAATGCGTTGTAATCCGCGCCGAACAGTGTGAAATTATTTAGTTGTGAAATACCTCCTGAATCAATCATAGCCTGACCCCCGTAAGCAAAAGCTCCCAACGTAAATGAATTGTCGATAAACGGTTGGCTGGCACCCTGCGATCCGCCCCCTTCAGCGACGCCGTCGAGCGGTAAGCCATCAAACTTGTAATAGATATGTCCGTAATAGTCTTTGTCGGAATGAGGGTCGCCGAATCCCTCCACGATGCCGGCGCTGTATCCAAACCTTCCATGAAGAATTCCATTCAGCTCTATTCCCTTCTGGATCTCTTCTAATGTCCAGCCCATGGCGTTGCTGAAGGGACGAGTCGTAAACCAGTATCCCTCCATCCAGGCTCGATGAGTCGAAAAGGAAAACATGCCTGGTTCGAAAACGCCTATGCGGGCATTGAACCCGTACGAGTTGCCGATGAGGTTGCTGAATATGATAAAGGTTCGATTGATTTCGAGCGTTCCGTCGCTGTTAAGCGCCAATTGACCCCAATAAGATAGATCTTCTCCGAGCGTTCCGGCCGCCACTGCCTCAATGCTGTTCCCTAACCCATTGAAACTGAATCGTTCGACAGTCGTCGCATCGGCAGGATTGTATTTAGGATTGTAATCGGCTTCGGCATCAAAGAATATTGCTACCGGCGAGCTGCCTGAAATACTCCCGGGCCAGATTGCGTCGGGAAATGCTTGCTTGTTTCCATCGGAGCCAAGGGGAACGGGTTCTTCTTTTATAAACTCAGCGTCTGTTCCGGCCGGGAATTGGTAGCCGTTTCTTCTGAAAGCTTCGCCGAACGCGTTTAGTTTTGGAAATCCATTGTGGCATGTCGCACAACTCGTTTGATATTTCCGCGCGAATGCGGGAGTGCTTTGGCTTTCTTCTGCTAAGACGGTCAACAGAATTGCTATAGCGAATAAACCAAGAAACGAATGTTTCAAGTAATCCTCCTTCTCTGATTGCAGTTTTGAACCGGTGTGTTATGATGAAAATATTGTGAACTCATACTGTGAAAGTTTTTATCCTTTAAAGACATCTCCAGATCGCATGACGCAGTTTTTCGAGGTCGAGAGGCTTTAGCAAGAAAAAATCTGCGCCGTACTCTTTGATGGCTTCCTCCGTTACTAAATCCGGGTAGCCGGTCATGACGATAACCGGAAGCTTAGGATGAATCCTCTTTGCCTCCATAAAAAGCGTAACACCGGAAGTGCCTTTAAGCCTGATGTCGGTGATGAGCAGATTCATGTGGTGGCGCGCAAGCACTGCCATTGCCTCATCTGCATCCGATGCTGCCACCATCTCACAACGTTCCTTCTTGAGAAAATCCCTGAATGCAGAGAGAATATTCTCTTCATCATCAACGACCAGCACTTTGGGTTGCAGCATCGCAGGCTCTCATGTAATTGATCAAGATGCCTTCAATTGTCATGCCATTCAAAATGGCGCGGATTCGTCGGCTTTTGAGGATATTTTGGGAGCCCGGGGAGAACTTGTGTCAACAAATATTTGACACTATGGAACGTGAATGTTTGCAGTATCGATGATGGGAGAAATAAGATGCAGAGAGGCTTTTACCTGCGGAATCTTCCGGCCGAAATTTTATTTCTTGTCATAAGCCGTTGAAAATTCTGGCGCGTCATGCCGGAAGCTTTGGCGGATGCAGTGACATTGCCATGATGTTTGTTCAGTTGGTCGAGAACGTACTGCTTCTCGAATATCGCGCGGATGAGTGCACGGGATTTCTTGAACGTCGATCCGCCTATTGGGAGAGGAGCTCCCATCCTGGAAGCCGGATCCACTACGTCCTTGAAAACTTCCGGCAATATCAAGTCGCCTTTTGTGAGCATGACAGCCCGCTCAATGAGATTCTCAAGTTCCCGCACGTTTCCGGGGTATGTGTAGGATTGCAACAGCGACATTGCTTCATTTGAAAATCCCTTTACGGATTTCTTCAGCTGAATGTTATATCTCGACAAAAAATAATTTGCGAGCAAAGGAACATCGACTTTGCGTTCACGCAAAGGGGGCAATTGGATCGTAACGACGTTAAACCGATAGAACAAATCTTTCCTGAACTTTCCCTGCTTCACGTCATGTTCAATATCTCTGTTCGTAGCTGTGATAAACCTTCCTTCGACCTTGATGATCTCGTTCCCTCCAACCCGTTCAAATTCCCGTTCCTGTAAAACACGAAGCAGCTTTTGCTGGAAACTGGACGAGAGGTCGCCTATTTCGTCGAGGAAAATTGTTCCGCGCTGCGCGATCTCGAATTTTCCAATCTTTTTATCGACCGCGCCCGTGAATGCCCCTTTTTCATGACCAAACAGTTCCGATTCCAACAACGATTCCGGCAGAACTGTACAGTTGATACCAATGAATGGTTCGCGGGCATTGGAACTGTGCGCATGAATAGCTCTTGCGACCAATTCTTTACCCGTTCCGCTCTCGCCAACAATCAGGACGGAAGTGTGATTTGGCGTTGTCGAAATCGAACCGATGAGCTTATAGACCTCCTGCATCCCTCCGCTGTTTCCTATCAACTCATATCGGTCTGAGTACTCTGCCTTAAATGTCAGATGTGTTGTTTCTTGAAGCGAGACACTGGAGAGCACTCGTCGAACAATATCCCGGACTTTCGTTATGTCGAGCGGTTTTGTGAGGTAGTCAAAAGCGCCCAGTTGTATTGCTTTAATTGCAGTTTGCATTGTGCCGTGCCCGGTGACCATAATAACCGGCACCGTTGCGCTTTGTAACTTCATTCTTTGAAGCGTTTCCAGCCCATCAAGTCCCGGCATCGCTATATCCATGAAAATGATCTGAGGTTTTTCTAATTGCATCATTTCCAGGGCTTCCGGGCCGTTCTTTGCTACGATGCACACGTACCCCTCTCGCGTAAAAACTTGTCTAAACGCGAAAAGAATTTTCTCATCGTCGTCGACAACGAGGATTTTGATTTTATCGGGTCTTCTATGTTTCATATGGGATAGGAAAATAAATTCTCACTGTCGTGCCTTTTCCAGCTTCGCTCTCGATCACGACCACACCGCCGTGAGCGTTTACGGTTCTTTTCACCATCGGCAATCCCAATCCGGTACCGTTAATCTTTGTTGTGAAAAATGGATCGAAGATGCGGGAAAGCCGATCTTTTCCGATGCCGGAACCCGTATCAGTGATTTCGACGACGGTACAATTTGAACCCTTCTCGAGTACAATCTTCAGGATGCCGTTCACCCACTCCATTTTTGCCCACTTCTCTGCCGAAAGCAAGTTCCCGAAGTGTATCTTCAAGGCGTTCTCTTTTCGTCGCAACCGTTATTGTCCCGCGTCGGTCAACACCGGAACGCGCGTCCATTGATTGAATGGCGTTCAACAGAATATTGATGATGGACTCTTTAATCTGAGATAGGTCCAGGGCTAAGGGGGGCAATGAATCCTCCAGATTCTTGATTACCTCAATCCGTTTTTCTCTCAGATGCGATGTAAGGAAATCAAGGCTGTCATTAACGATGTCATTAACACTTCCCCTGCCCATCTTTACCGGTTTTGGCCTTGCAAAGTCGAGTAATTCAATGACGACGCCTTCCATATGGCTCATTGAATCAAGAGCGACATCGAGCGATTTTTTTTCTGTGCGGCTTATTCTCTTCGATTCTCTCAAGAGCTGCAAAATCATCTTGATCGATGTCAGCGAATTGCGGAACTCATGAGCGACGAATGAAGACATTTCTCCTGCCGCGGTAAGCTTCTCTGTGTACACCAGTTCCTGTTCAAACCTTTTCCGTTTTGTAACATCCGTGATGATTTGAAGAACCGAGTTTACTTCTTCATTCTCTCTCATTGGAATTGCGATCCGTTCAATGAAACGCTCGCCCTGTTCCTGGTCAATGACTCGTTCGATACGGCTTACTGCCATTCCGCTTTCCACTGCTTTTCTGCAAAGGCAGTCCTGGCAGGCATCACCGTTCCCAAAAAGGTGCCCACAGTCTTTGCCCTTGACATCTGGAAGAGCAATGTGAGTAAGCCCCTGAAAAGCAGCGCTCACGGTCTGTATCCGAAAGTTCTTATCGAGGAGAATAAAGGCGCTCGGGACATTGTCGAGCAACGCCTGTAATTTCGTTTTTTCCTCCAGCAACTCACGAGTTCGTTGGTGAACCATTTCTTCAAGCTTCGCATGATGCTGTACAATTTCCTTCCCACGCGCTTCCAACGAAGCGGCCATGACATTAAACTGATCGGCAAGCGTCCCGATTTCGTCATTCGTCTCCACATGCAGTCGATGCTCATAGTTCCCCTTCGCAATGATCTCGGCTCCCGACTCCAGTTGAGCGATCGGTCGTGTGAACTGCCGTGTTGCCACCAATCCCAGCCCGATAGCACTCACCAGGAATAGAATGGTCCATCCCGCAAATACTAATGCAAACGACCGGGCACGTCCCATAATTACTGATTCCGGAACACTTTCAACGGCATAAACGGGAACCGAGAATTTCGAGAACGGCTCGACATCGCCCGCCAAATCGTTGGCAGGGAAAAGCGGAGCGTATGAAATAATTTCATCAGCCCCTTCGGCGAGAGTTCCCGTGCCGCCCGAGAGGATTGCAGCGACGATGCGTGCAGGATAGTCTCGCTGCAGATTATCTTCTTCCCGCGACGCCAGAAGACGGTTCCAGTCTGTCTTCTTTTCCGAATGATACAGGTAATGTCCATCACCGGTGACGAGTATGACTTTTTGGTTAAACTCAAATTGCCTTTTGCTCTCTATAACCCGAATAAAATTCTTTTCGAAGACGTTCGCAATGACGATTCCGGCCAAACCCCGATCTTCTGCGAGCGGCATAGCAAAACTCAGCACGGGGATTTGTTCGTTGGAACGGTAATCCACTTCAGCCGGAGCCAGTGTTATCTTGTTGTAGCCTGCGCTATTAATGAGCAGAAAATAGAATGCGGCTGTACCTTGGCGAAGCTCTGATTGCGGAACAAGCCGATACGTTTTTATCGAATCATTCGGACTTATGCATTCCACGCGAATGAGTTCATCGCCAGTGTTATCGAGGAGCCGGAATTGGTAGTAGACGCGCTTCGTTTTCGCCAGGGCAAGAAGCTCTTTGCCTACTCGCTGGAGGTCGTTCTCATTCGAAAAGCCTCCGGAGAATCGTTCGTGAGTCCATTGTTCCACAGAGGGGGAATTCTGGATCAATCGTAAATCTGATGAAACATTTTCAAGAAAGTCCGCCGTTTTTTCCCTGGTGGTTTGGACATCTAAGGTCAGCCCCTCGAGAGCCGCGGCTTTCATCGTTCGAAAGTTGGAGAGGGTGCCGTACGTACCGACGAATATCATGGGCAGGATAGAGAGGCCGCCAAAAGCAATGAGAAGTTTGT
>CAWJKX010000104.1:0-11722 GCA_963843065.1 uncultured Bacteroidota bacterium | reverse complement strand
TGCTGCCGTCCTTAACAATCAGCGACCAGGTGGATTTGGGAGCTGATAATGCTCTCGGGGTATCGTATTTTCCGATGAGCATTATTCCCTCTACCTCCGGAGGGATCAGAGCAGATAATAACACCAACGTCTTCTCCGGTATATCGGCGTTGCGTATCTGCAGCACTGAGTCTATAATTTCGGTTTAAAATGAGCGCAAACCGACAGTGAATTTCAGCAAGGCTGATTATGCGGCATCATCCTATTTACTGCAATTTCACGTCGCACAATTGTATTCCTAATTTTTTCTTATCGATTGCTGGTCGCTACCCAGCAAAGAAACATCGATCGCTACCGGGTTCTCTACAGCTATATCAAAGCGTACACCTCGAGCGGATTAAAGCGAGCGTTGATTCGACTATTGCCAAATGCAGAAATATCGACAGCAACAATCCAATACATTCAAACGACAGAAACATACAACAAATTAAAACGTGAGTTTATTTATTATACCGGTTTACAACGTAATGATTTTGAGATACATATGGCTATCTATTACTTGCCCGATGCGTGGATTAATCGGTTAGAAGAAGATGTTGCAAGCGATTCGGTAGACAACGGAAATCCTGCACTGGCGTATTACAACAATCGGCTGGAATATTCCATGTCGCAAAAATCTGATCTCGAAAAGCTATCTCCCCAAACTTTATTTAGTGGGAAGCGCATGGGTTCGCGGGTCAAGCATTACTCCGCAAGACGTGTACGAATCTATCACGGGGCTCGACTACAGCCGGTATAATTACATGGCCGGATTGGCATTATCGTATGATATCGTCAACCTCATCCATCGGAATGATAAAACAGACGTTCAGCATTATCAGAGCGAATCGGCGCTCGAAGATGTTGTCCAACAAAGAACACTTTTAGAAAGTCAGCTAAAGCAAGCAGATATCTCCATCCGGGCAGCAATAGACAGAGGAAAAGAAATCCCGTTATTGCTTCAAGCGGCACAGAATGTATACTCTCAAAAGCTGGCGCAATACAATGCGGGACTTGCCAATATCACCGACCTCACCGATGCGTCGTATTTACTTTACAAGGCAGAAACGGATGAAACAGAAGTATTGCCATTTCTATTGAACACCTTGCTGCTCAAAGCAGTAGCCAACAATACGTTAAATACATTTTTAGCTAATTTTTAAGAAAACCAATCATGGTAAGTTTTGCACTTAAAAGACCGATCACCATTATCGTGATTTTTCTAGGGATATTATTATTCTCTATTATATCCATTTTCACGATACCGATTGATATCTTTCCAAAACTGAACTCGCCGACCATTTATGTTATCGAGCCGTACGGAGGAATGTCAGCCCAGCAGATGGAGGGATTTTTTGCAACGCGCATGCAGGATCAATTTCTGTATATCACCGGCGTCAAGAACATTCAGAGTAAAAACATACAGGGTTTGACTTTGCTTCAGTTGACCTTTTATGAGAATACCGATATGGCGGAAGCCTCCGCACAAGTGGCGCTGCAAGTAAGCAGGGCGCAGAACTTTTTTCCGCCCGGAGCCGTGCCCCCGCAGGTTATCCGTTTTGACGCATCTTCACTCCCTGTCGGAGAGTTGGTATTCAGCAGTAAAACGCGGTCGCTGAAAGATATTTATGATTTGGCCACAACCCGCATCAGACCGATGTTCGCAACCGTGCCGGGTTTATCCGCACCTCCTCCTATGGGCGCGAACGCCCGTACGTTATTAATGAATATCGATCCGCAAAAACTCCGCAGTTACAATATCACACCCGACGAAGTGGTACAGGCTGTTGTGAAGAACAACGTCATATCTCCTTCCGGAGATGTCCGGATCGGGAACACGATGTACATCACAACGAATAATTCTTTAGAACAAAAGGTTGAAGATTTTAAAAAGATACCAATCGTTACTAATGGCTATTCAACAGTGTTCATGAGTGATGTTGCGACAGTCTCAGATGCTGCGGATATCACCGTTGGTTACGCGCTGATCAATGACAAACGATCTGTCTATATACCCGTGGTGAAGACCGCTGACGCTTCAACCATGGATGTTGTCAACGGGTTAAAGAGCCGGCTTCCGGAGATGAAAGACCTTTTGCCGGATGATGTGAATATTTCTTACGAATTTGACCAGTCCGTGTTTGTCATTAATGCAGTAAAAAGTCTCGTCATGGAAGGGGCGCTGGGTGCATTGCTGACGGGTCTGATGGTCCTGTTATTTTTGCGCGATTTGCGGAGTTCTCTCATTGTCGTGATCACAATCCCGGTTTCGGTGATCAGTGCTGTGATGTTCTTAAAACTAACAGGCCAAACTATTAATTTAATGACATTGAGCGGGCTGTCGCTGGCCATAGGCATATTAGTCGATCAGGCTACAGTGACAATTGAAAATATTCATCAGCATCTGGAGATGGGGAAATCTAAAAAGCTCGCCATCTATGATGCGTGTAACGAAATATCATTTCCGCTGCTGCTTATTCTCCTTTGTATCCTTGCTGTCTTTGCCCCCTCGTTTGTGATGAACGGTGTTCCAAAAGCGATGTTCCTGCCGTTGTCCCTCTCCATTGGATTTGCAATGATCATTTCTTTTTTTGCCGCTCAAATGCTCGTTCCTGTTTTGACAAATTGGATTTTGAACGCGGAGACGTATTCTCATCCCCATGGAAAAGTACATGCGCATGCCGGAGAGGCACTTGATACTCAAGAAGAAAAAGAAATAGAAGAGCATTTGAAGTATGAGAAAGAACATCCAGAGAAAGATGATCTTTTTCAAAAAATAAAAATGCGTTTTCTTCAACAATTGGAAAAACTATTTCCACAACGAAGAACATGGGTGGCTGTATACTTTACCGCCATCGTATTGGCGGCAGGGCTGTGCTTTTATTTTATCGGGAAAGATATGCTGCCCAAAGTTAATTCGGGACAATTTCAATTGCGGATACGCGAACCCGATGGAACACGGTTGGAACGTACCGAAGAAGCAGTTCATAGTGTATTGGCAATCATTGATTCAACGGTTGACCATCATGTCTCAATCAGTTCTGCGTATGTCGGCTTGATTCCTTCGAGTTTTGGAGCGAGTAATTTGTATGTTTTTAACAGCGGTACCCATGAAGCAGTAATTCAGGTCGGTTTAGAGGAGGATTATAGGGTAAATTTAGACGATCTGAAAGAAAAACTGAGATATGCTATCCACAAGAATATACCGGACTTGCAGCTCAGCTTTGAGCCGATTGAACTTACTGAAAAAATCATGAGCCAGGGAGCATCGACGCCGATCGAAGTGCGGATAGCCGGGAAAAACATGGGTGAGATTGAAACGTATGCCTACAAGCTTCGGCAAAAACTTAACGCCGTGCCTTTTCTCCGCGACGTCCAGATACAGCAACCGTTAAAATTTCCGGTCATCAGCATCAAGTTTGACAGATTGAAAATTACCCAGATGGGCCTTAATCTTTTTGACGTTGCGAACTCGGTAACCGACGCCACATCGTCCAGCCGTTTCACGTACAAAAACCTATGGTTGGATGAAAATAATTCATACACGTACCAGACACAGGCAGAAGTGCCTGAATACCTGATGAATGACGTGAGCCAGGTAAAATCCATTCCGCTCGTGAGAGGGATGAACCGGCCCATACTTTCTGATGTGGCCAGCTTTTCCATCGATACGGTTGCGGGAGAATATGACCGCTCCGGACCAAGGCGCTTCGTTACAGTGAGCGCCAATATTAATAAAAAAGATCTTGGGTCGGCAACAAAGGAAGTCGAAAATGCAATCGACAACATTGGCGAACTCCCCCCGGAATGAAAATGGAAGTACGGGGAATGTCAAGCCTATTGACGGAAACTTTCTCAAGTCTGCAAAATGGGCTATTGGTTGCCGTTGTAATTATTTTATTACTCCTTGCAGCCAACTACCAGTCGTTTAAGCTTTCGCTGGTTGTTTTATCAACCGTGCCTGCGGTGTTGTTCGGCTCGCTTGTATTCTTGTTGCTGACCGGATCAACGCTCAATCTGCAATCATATATGGGAATCATTATGGCGATTGGCGTATCCGTAGCGAATGCGATTTTAATTGTTACGAATGCGGAAGATTTGCGTTTGAAATATCACGATGCTTCAAAAGCGGCAACAATGAGCGCTGCCATACGATTACGTCCAATCCTGATGACCGGCTTTGCCATGATGGCCGGAATGATCCCGATGGCGTCAGGATTCGGAGAAGTGGGAGATCAAACAGCTCCGCTTGGTACCCCGGTCATTGGTGCATTTCGGCTGCATCGATGGTGGGTTGTCAGATTGTTCCGTTAGTCTATTCACTCGTCCAGGAAAAATCTTCTTTTGAAGATCCTTCTTTTAATGCCCGAAAAAACTATTTAAAACAAATACTTCATCGCTATGAACAAAACTATATCTATCTGTCTGTCGTATGCTCCCTTGCTTTGACGTTGTAATCTGCTCCAAAAAGCCAAAAAGACAGCGTCGAAAAATTCTTGTTCTTTTACGGAATACAACGAATAGGCTGTTGAATTAAAAGAAGAAGAATTTTTCGACGCTGCTGCTTCGTTTTTCGAGCACGAATTCAACGTCAAAGCAAGGGAGCATACGACAGACAGATAGATAGTTTTGTTCATAGCGATGAAGTATTTGTTTTAAATAGTTTTTTCGGGCATTAAAGAAGGATCTTCAAAAGAAGATTTTTCCTGGACGAGTGAATAGACTAACGGAACAATATACAATGCAGCCAGCATCGATGCAGCCAATCCGCCAATGACCGCTCTGCCAAGCGGAGCTGTTTGATCTCCCGCTTCTCCGAATCCTGACGCCATCGGGATCATTCCGGCCATCATGGCAAAGCCGGTCATCAGGATTGGACGTAATCGTATGGCAGCGCTCATTGTTGCCGCTTTTGAAGCATCGTGATATTTCAAACGCAAATCTTCCGCATTCGTAACAATTAAAATCGCATTCGCTACGGATACGCCAATCGCCATAATAATTCCCATATATGATTGCAGATTGAGCGTTGATCCGGTCAGCAACAAGAATACAAGCGAGCCGAACAACACCGCAGGCACGGTTGATAAAACAACCAGCGAAAGCTTAAACGACTGGTAGTTGGCTGCAAGGAGTAATAAAATAATTACAACGGCAACCAATAGCCCATTTTGCAGACTTGAGAAAGTTTCCGTCAATAGGCTTGACATTCCCCTGTACTTCCATTTTCATTCCGGGGGGGAGTTCGCCAATGTTGTCGATTGCATTTTCGACTTCCTTTGTTGCCGACCCAAGATCTTTTTTATTAATATTGGCGCTCACTGTAACGAAGCGCCTTGGTCCGGAGCGGTCATATTCTCCCGCAACCGTATCGATGGAAAAGCTGGCCACATCAGAAAGTATGGGCCGGTTCATCCCTCTCACGAGCGGAATGGATTTTACCTGGCTCACGTCATTCATCAGGTATTCAGGCACTTCTGCCTGTGTCTGGTACGTGTATGAATTATTTTCATCCAACCATAGGTTTTTTGTACGTGAAACGGCTGGACGATGTGGCGTCGGTTACCGAGTTCGCAACGTCAAAAAGATTAAGGCCCATCTGGGTAATTTTCAATCTGTCAAACTTGATGCTGATGACCGGAAATTTTAACGGTTGCTGTATCTGGACGTCGCGGAGAAAAGGCACGGCGTTAAGTTTTTGCCGAAGCTTGTAGGCATACGTTTCAATCTCACCCATGTTTTTCCCGGCTACCCGCACTTCGATTGGCGTCGATGCTCCCTGGCTCATGATTTTTTCAGTAAGTTCAATCGGCTCAAAGCTGAGCTGCAAGTCCGGTATATTCTTGTGGATAGCATATCTCAGTTTTTCTTTCAGATCGTCTAAATTTACCCTATAATCCTCCTCTAAACCGACCTGAATTACTGCTTCATGGGTACCGCTGTTAAAAACATACAAATTACTCGCTCCAAAACTCGAAGGAATCAAGCCGACATACGCAGAACTGATTGAGACATGATGGTCAACCGTTGAATCAATGATTGCCAATACACTATGAACTGCTTCTTCGGTACGTTCCAACCGTGTTCCATCGGGTTCGCGTATCCGCAATTGAAATTGTCCCGAATTAACTTTGGGCAGCATATCTTTCCCGATAAAATAAAAGCACAGCCCTGCCGCCAATACGATGGCGGTAAAGTATACAGCCACCCATTTTCTTCTTTGTGGAAATAGTTTTTCCAATTGTTGAAGAAAACGTATTTTTATTTTTTGGAAAAGATCATCTTTCTCCGGATGTTCTTTCTCATACTTCAAATGCTCTTCTACTTCTTTTTCTTCTTGAGTATCAAGCGCTTCTCCGGCATGCGCATGTACTTTTCCATGGGGATGAGAATACGTCTCCGCGTTTAAAATCCAATTTGTCAAAACAGGAACGAGCATTTGAGCGGCAAAAAAAGAAATGATCATTGCAAATCCAATGGAGAGGGACAACGGCAGGAACATTGCTTTTGGAACACCGTTCATCACAAACGAGGGGGCAAATACAGCAAGGATACAAAGCAGAATAAGCAGCAGAGGAAATGATATTTCGTTGCACGCATCATAGATGGCGAGCTTTTTAGATTTCCCCATCTCCAGATGCTGATGAATATTTTCAATTGTCACTGTAGCCTGATCGACTAATATGCCTATGGCCAGCGACAGCCCGCTCAATGTCATTAAATTAATAGTTTGGCCTGTTAGTTTTAAGAACATCACGGCACTGATCACCGAAACCGGGATTGTGATCACGACAATGAGAGAACTCCGCAAATCGCGTAAAAATAATAGGACCATCAGACCCGTCAGTAATGCACCCAGCGCCCCTTCCATGACGAGACTTTTTACTGCATTAATGACAAACACGGACTGGTCAAATTCGTAAGAAATATTCACATCATCCGGCAAAAGGTCTTTCATCTCGGGAAGCCGGCTCTTTAACCCGTTGACAACATCCATGGTTGAAGCGTCAGCGGTCTTCACCACGGGTATATAGACAGATCGTTTGTCATTGATCAGCGCGTAACCAACGGTGATATCCGCAGCATCTGAGACTGTCGCAACATCGCTCATGAACACTGTTGAATAGCCATTAGTAACGATTGGTATCTTTTTAAAATCTTCAACCTTTTGTTCTAAAGAATTATTCGTTGTGATGTACATCGTGTTCCCGATCCGGACATCTCCGGAAGGAGATATGATGTTGTTCTTCACAACAGCCTGTACCACTTCGTCGGGTGTGATATTGTAACTGCGGAGTTTTTGCGGATCGATATTCATTAATAACGTACGGGCGTTCGCGCCCATAGGAGGAGGTGCGGATAAACCCGGCACGGTTGCGAACATCGGTCTGATGCGGGTTGTGGCCAAATCATAAATATCTTTCAGCGACCGCGTTTTACTGCTGAATACCAACTCTCCGACAGGGAGTGAAGATGCGTCAAAACGGATAACCTGCGGGGGCACGGCTCCGGGCGGAAAAAAGTTCTGCGCCCTGCTTACTTGCAGCGCCACTTGTGCGGAGGCTTCCGCCATATCGGTATTCTCATAAAAGGTCAACTGAAGCAAAGTCAAACCCTGATGTTTTTACTCTGAATGTTCTTGACGCCGGTGATATACAGAAATTGATCCTGCATGCGCGTTGCAAAAAATCCCTCCATCTGCTGGGCTGACATTCCTCCGTACAGGCTCGATAACATAAATGGTCGGCGAGTTCAGTTTTGGAAAGATATCAATCGGTATCGTGAAAATGGATATAATAGAGAATAATAATATCCCTAGAAAAATCACGATAATGGTGATCGGTCTTTTAAGTGCAAAACTTACCATGATTGGTTTTCTTAAAAATTAGCTAAAAATGTATTTAACGTATTGTTGGCTACTGCTTTGAGCAGCAAGGTGTTCAATAGAAATGGCAATACTTCTGTTTCATCCGTTTCTGCCTTGTAAAGTAAATACGACGCATCGGTGAGGTCGGTGATATTGGCAAGTCCCGCATTGTATTGCGCCAGCTTCTGAGAGTATACATTCTGTGCCGCTTGAAGCAATAACGGGATTTCTTTTCCTCTGTCTATTGCTGCCCGGATGGAGATATCTGCCTGCTTTAGCTGACTTTCTAAAAGTGTTCTTTGTTGGACAACATCTTCGAGCGCCGATTCGCTCTGATAATGCTGAACGTCTGTTTTATCATTCCGATGGATGAGGTTGACGATATCATACGATAATGCCAATCCGGCCATGTAATTATACCGGCTGTAGTCGAGCCCCGTTGATAGATTCCCGTACACGTCTTGCGGAGTAATGCTTGACCCGCGAACCCATGCGCTTCCCACTAAATAAAGTTTGGGGAGATAGCTTTTCGAGATCAGATTTTCCTGCGACATGGAATATTCCCACCGATTGTTGTAATACGCCAGTACAGGATTGCCGTTGTCTACCGAATCGCTTGCAACATCTTCTTCTAACCGATTAATCCACGCATCGGGCAAGTAATAGATAGCCGTATCTATCTCAAAATCATTACGTTGTAAACCGGTATAATAAATAAACTCACGTTTTAATTTGTTGTATGTTTCTGTCGTTTGAATGTATTGGATTGTTGCTGTCGATATTTCTGCATTGGCAATAGTCGAATCAACGCTCGGCTTTAATCCGCTCGAGGTGTACGCTTTGATATAGCTGTAGAGAACCCGGTAGCGATCGATGTTTCTTTGCTGGGTAGCGACCAGCAATCGATACCTGAGCAATTCAAAATACAATTGTGCGACGTGAAATTGCAGTAAATAGGATGATGCCGCATAATCAGCCTTGCTGAAATTCACCAATGAGTTGGCCGATTCGATTCGCGCTCCGTTTAAACCGAAATTATAGAGCTCGTGCTGCAGATACGCAACGCCGATATTGCCGGAGAAGACGTTGGTGTTATTATCTGCTCTGATCCCTCCGGAGGTAGAGGGAATAATGCTCATCGGAAAATACGATCCCCCAAGACCGTTGTCAGTTCCCAAATCCACCTGGTCGCTGATTGTTAAGGACGGCAGCACTTGATTCTCTGCATCGGTAACCGAAGCCGTGGCACTCGCGACCTGATATTGTTTTGATTTTAACTCAGGATAATTATGAAGTGCCGAATCGATGGCGAGCTTCAAGCCGACGGTTGTTTTTGTCTGCGCAAAACATGAAAAACTAACCATAGTGATCGAGGCTAACATGAAAAACTTTTTACTATACATACAACAGCCTGTGATAAAAAATAGGGAACATAAGTATAATGAGATTATTTAAATTATTTATCCTACTTGGCATACAAGCTCTGTGATAGGTGTTCTTAGGCGTTTTGTTGCTAAGATCATCTTTCTCCGCCATATGCTTTTGTCTGTCAATTCCTGCCTCTCTGATGCATTGCTTACAATTTCTGACTTCATTTTAGATCGGTCTTTAGGGGGGCAGATCGCTCAAGTTGCCGGTAGGTGGATTTTATGAGAGCAACCATTCCCGGGCTTCATCATATGTGCGAAAAACCTCCGACTCAATTCCGCAGGCTCCTGATCTCACAGATACGAAACGCATTAAGCCATACGGTAAATCATATGAAGAGACAAATGCAAGGCGATTATTAAATCTCTTGGCCAACGACGTAATAAAATTTGCTACCAAGTTGATATCTTCAGAAGATTTGACAAAAATGCTTCGAGATTCACCTAAATTAAAGAGCAGGGAAGGGTTGTCCGGTCCTTCAGAATCAGTTAACGAATTGAGAATGGCCGTGCGAAGATCATTCATTGAGTATTCGCTGAACATTTCTACGACTATGATATTAGCGTCGAACCGATACGTTACCGGCATTTGGTAAACTCTCCTTTTCATGCAGGCAGCGAAGACCTTATAGCCTCAGCTTTTTTCCTCGACCTGCTTTCCACAAACACTCTATTCCCGATTTTATCGTTCGAGGAATTTAGAATAATAAATAGCATAGTAATCTCATTCATAATCGCCTGAATAAAAACACGCTGATCATTATTGATTGTATCAACCGGCATCGCACAGATGACGAGAAAATTTAGATTTCGCGGGTTTGAAATAACAGCAGTAAAAGGCGAGATAGACCTTTTTTCAACGATCATTTTGTTGCTTACATGCGGATAGTGGCAAGTGAAGCCCTGCCTTGTTTCAAAGCTCTCATAAATGGTTCTATGGGTCTCGCTGCTGATTATTCTAAACAAAACCCAGTTTGTATTGACCATTCCAAGAACACGCTCGCTCAAGAAACGAACGGTTCTCTTAAAATCATTCTTTGTTTCAGGATACGCATTTGTCGTATCGAATATTGATTTAATTTCTTCAATCTGAACATTTACTTTTCCGATATAATTTATTGAATCAACAAGTCTTTCGTCAGTCTTCTTTTTATCATTCTTGATGTTGTTAATGAGTTCTTCTTGTTTGGAAGCCTCCTTTTTATATAGTTTCGATATTAAAAGACTTAAAGCAAACAAAAAACTGAGAAGTACCACTTCCATGACGTCTTCATCAATGATAAATGTTCTTTTTACATGAACAGACCTCGTGACTATTATTGGAGTAAAGATCATAACAGAAGATAGAATCACATAGATAACAAAAAATAAAAGCTGCAAGAATGAAATGTGATGGTTTAATATTTTCATATTACAATCAAAAATTATATCTGTGAATATCCGAAATATCGTGTGGTGGCGATGGAAAGTGACACGGCAATGTTCGTTCGCAGCCTACAATATTTCCGATTGGATGAGTCCGCTGGATTCACAATCTGCTGAGGCTGCCAGAAGGCCGATAAGCGAAATGTTTCGCAGCCCTCGCATAGTTTATTTCTGTGCTTGAATGTGAATGGTCTGATCCGCCGCGCAGAAAACCTTCCTGCCGATCGGTTCAAAATAATATTTCGAATCGGGTTCTGAAACTATGAAAGAGGAGGTGCGCGAAGAGCGTTTTGGGGACAAAGAGCTGCAGGGGTCGGAAGAAATGCTGACTGAATTTCCACGGAACATTCAGGAGTGATGACGCTCATCAGCGGTTCGGCTATGCTGAGGATGTGATCGCTAAAAAATTGTTCAGAAGAGGTCAGATGTCTATGAGACGTCCAGTAGGGGCGTTCATCGAGATCAATGCTCCGACCTTTCTGGACTGAAAGAGAGGAATGGAGTTCAAAGATGAGCGTTTGTCCAATAAGATTCCTTGGACTAAGGATCGCCGGGATCAGATAGGCCGCAAGGAGGCCCCCTAAAATAAGACGAAATAGTCTGGAATTTCTCATAATGTAATGCGAGATCAGGGAACTGGATTGACTGAAACCTTTAACAGCTTAGACGACAACGGAGTTCCAAAGGTTTCATTTCTCTTCTAACTCCATTGTGTCTCGTTGCCTCTCTACTAAATGAAATGCGCCTAAACGGGGCACGTTTTTCTTAACACATTGTTAATATCTCTATAATACGCCAGTAAAAGCGTCCTCCTACCTTGGCAGCGTACAGAAAGCCGCCGATACCCTGAAAGGGCAATTAATGAACCGCGGTTGCTTCATATTTCTGTTTATTGTTTTGTTCTCTGCCGGGTCTTCAGGCCAGGAGCTGGACCGGTTGATTCGAAACGGAGATGAATGTTTCGCCCGGCAGGCTACCGACGAGG
>CAWJKX010000103.1:0-3172 GCA_963843065.1 uncultured Bacteroidota bacterium | reverse complement strand
ATCCGGACGACTTTCAACTTGACCATGAGAGCCGGTTGAGCTGTAGTGTTGATGAGCTCGGTTGTGATGTGCCATTGGTTTCCCTCTTTAACAACTTTTGTCTTCGTCTCAAGTTTCACTTTGGGGAGAGCCCGTGCAGCTTTGAGGTCATCTTCTTTCACGCCGCGCCAGTAGAGATTGTCTGAAAGCTTCACACCGCCTCTTTGCAGCGTAAGTTTGATAAAATAGACGCTGCTGAGGCTGTCGGGATATTGAACCTTAAAACATCGTGCTGTGTAATCTTCGGGGCAATCGATTAAAGTTTTTTTCTCCCCTCGTATTGTTCCATCAAGATTTACAATCTCCATCGTTGCAGTGAGACCTGCACCATCCTGAATACTATAATTAACTACTTCAATGCTGTCGGTCGCCGCATTCCATTGTATATGCAGCGGCTCGTTGGCTTTCTTGCAGCCGAAATACGCGGCAGTCGGTTCGAAATAATAATCGTCAGGTCTGCCAGACCATCGAAGGCCATGCAGGATGACTCATCCACAATAACACGCCCATCCTGTTTCTGCTCTGTGCTTCGAACATTGCACGGTAACCCTGATAATTTACCCACTGGGCGAGCGTGAGCCAGTCTTTTACATTGTCCGTCGGTCCGAAATTGTCGGCAATTTGCTGGATGAATGAGTATCCGTATTGGGCGCTTTCAAGGTTGAAGTCGTGAATGCCCCACATGCGCCCGATTGGCCATAACGTGGAATCGGGAAGCATTTGTTTCAGGCTTTCATACGAAACCATGTTCGGCATTCCGAGCTCGCTGTGCATTTTTTCCGTAGCTCTTTTTTCGAAATAGAATTTTGCAGGCATCGCCCGATACGGCCCGCCTCCGCTGACGACGCCGAACGAAGAACTCGAAATGTAATGCAATCCCGGATGGAGTTGCGGCAGCAGCGCTCTGATCGCAGAGTCGATGGGTTCAGGTGGATTGCCTTCGTTCCGGCCGCAATACAATCCAATCGAGGGATGGTTGCGGATTCGTTTCACAAAGTCATCAGCATTTTGCATGAACATTGCATTATCGTTCGGGTCCGGACCGTCGAGCGGATTCGCCAGCCAGAAATCCTGCCAGACCATAATTCCATAACGGTCGCACGCTTCATAGAATGCATTATCGCCTACCTGCCCGACCCAATTTCTGATCATCGTGAAATTCATTTCTTTGTGATAACGAACCGCAATGTCATATTCCCGCGCCCGGTAGCGGAGCATCGATTCGGAGAAGCCCCAGTTGCCTCCCCGTCCGATAAATCTTCTTCCGTTAACCCAAATTTTTAATGCATCTCCTTCTTCGGAGTATGACATTTGCCTGACGCCGGTCTTGAACGATTTTGTATCCGACGTCCGGCCGTCCGCCGCCTGGAATTCCAATTTCACATCGTAAAGATTTTGCTCTCCATAACCGTTCGGCCACCAGAGCTTCGGATTTTTTAATCGGAGGGAAGGATGTGTTGAAGGATTGAAACGCACGGTCTTCGTTTCAGATGGATTTATCGATACCGGCTGTTCAAACTTCACGTCGCCGAAACTTCCTCGCAATATTCCTTTCTGTTCCTTCGATGTATGATTGCGAAGCGTCAGTTCGACGGCGACGTCGGCTGATGATGTATCGGGAAGAGAGAGACTCGTCGAAACGAAGGGATCTTCAATTGTTACCGCTCCCGTTGTCGAAAGATAGACGTTGCTCCATATCCCGATATCCCTTCCTCGAATAGTCGGTATCCAGTCCCACCCGACGGTTGCATGGAATGTCGGATTGTCCGCGCCCAATTCGCCGCCGTTTGCGTCGTGGCTGAGCTTCGTCTGCTCTTTTATAAACCCGGGCGAATCATTTTTCTTGATGCGTACGGCAAGAACATTTTTCTCTCCGGGATTCACAATATCGGATACGTCAAATTGTCTGCGGGTAAAAGCTCCTGCAATCAATCCGAGTTTCTTTCCGTTGAGATACACTTCAGCTTTCCAGTTTATTCCGTCAAAGTTGAGGAACATCCGTTGCCCTGCAGAAGAAGCGGGAGCAATAAACTCGTCCCGGTACCAGAAATCGGAATAGAAATACGAATCCGAAATTGAGAGCTGGTTGTCCCCGAAGTTTGGATCGGGCAAAGATCCGGCATTGAGATAGCTCACGAGCGCCGTACCCGGCACGGTTGCGATGATCCAATCGCTATCGTCGAATCCGGGTTTGGAAAGCGTTTCGCCATCCGTGTTCACCGATGATTCACGCTGAATTTTCCACGCACCGCCTGCCAAATCCATTCTTCCATTTTTTTCGCTCGGAGCTTGAGGATGTGCGACGGCAACGGGACCGCCCGTTCCGAAAACTTCCATCTCGCTCAAAATATATCCATCGGCAGAAGCAGGCTTCTTCATCAAAACGCGTACGTATCGTCCTTTTGCCGGCGCATCTAATTTGACGTCGTCTGTTTGGCCTTTATCTGAATTCTCGGGAAGCGCAGATATGTCGTGCCAATTCGCGGCATCATCCGATGCCTGGATTGATCCAACCGCTGCCCGGCGAATCCAGCTCAAAACGAATCGGTCAAACGTACATTCCGCTCCGAGGTCGACATACACCCATTCCTTCTGTGAACCGGCGCTCATCCATGCGCTTGTGAAACTGTACGGGCCTCCGATAGCAGCATGCTTTCCTTTGTTGAACATTCCAAGCTCTCCGACAGCCCAGTTTTTTGCGTTTGGAACATTTATGTCAACCCGATAAAAGCGGAAGCGTAATGGTGTAGCAGGTTTGAAAGAATAATTGAACGATCTCAAATTTTTTGGGGAAATTCTTCGCCACCATCCAGTCAGCGAATCGCCGGGCAATTCATCGCCGCTTGCCATTCCAGCCTGTTCCCACTTTTTTCCGTCACTCGAACCGTTCACCGTTATTTCCCAGTGCTTCGGCGGGAGACTGTCAACCAACACGTTGCCCGCCAGATTAATACTGTCTATCTCAGGGATGATACTATTACCAGCGAGTTCTATTTGAAGCCACGCACGTGAACCGTCAAGGCTTTTTCTCGTCATCGGATTGCGGTCCAAAATCCATCCTCGCTCGTTTCTCTTGACAACTCCGTCGCTGCTGGTTGTCATGACTATCCATGAGGGAAGCTGCGATTCTTTT
>CAWJKX010000102.1:0-5361 GCA_963843065.1 uncultured Bacteroidota bacterium | reverse complement strand
AATTTGGACTAACATTTAATTACTAGGACGGCCTCCAAAAATAGAAATCGTATTTTTTAATCTACCGTCATTCTTCTGCCAAAGGCATCCTCCGAAGGAGTCCTTTACACCTTCGGGACAGGGTGAGCAAACGGCGCGTTCATCCTGGGTAAGCGATCCTCGCCGAGTCGAGTCTTCGACCGCTCGAAGAGCGGGAGAGCGCATCGAAGGACAAAGCAACTTGTTTTTGAGATGCTTCTGGTGCCGCTTCTAAAAATAAATATTGTATTTTGAAGTGCATCAATATCCTTCGACGCAGCCGCGACGGTTCATCCTGAGCAAGCGGAGCGCGTCGAAGGAGGCCGTCGCGTCCCGCCGCGCTTCGGCGGGATCAGGATGAACATCCTTGTACAAATACAACTTTATTTAATTGAATCAGCACTAGAATAAAGTATTACCATTTCCAGTATTGACTATGCGAAAGTATTTTCTCTTTTATACGATTTCATTGAATTAGGATATCTAACAGTAGCAGGCGATCAACTCACAGGAGGAAAAAATGAAAAAATTTCTACCGTTTTTGTTGGGGCTGTTTTTTCTCACACACCTGGCCAGTGCCCAGGTGCTCGAAGGCTTCGGAACAAAAGGGAGCCTCGGTATTTTCAAAGACGCCGGCTGGGGAACGCTCACGGACAGCATTTACCAGACCAGCGATCCGACAAACAGCGCTAATGGTGTTATGGGCGTGGCCTTCGATCTTAAAGGAGTCAACGACCATAACGCGATACGCCCGGTAACCCAACAATTGATCAAGGACACGAAAGGCGCTCTCTATCTAACATATTGGGTCTACATTCCGGCGAACAGCAATATTCCTGACAGCCTCGTGATCGGGTTGTGGTGGCAGGTTCCTATCAATTGGACATTTAATGAGACTGATTATTACGCGAAGGATATCCCGAAAGGTAAGTGGTACCCCCTTTCCGCTCCGATCATGGATTCAAGTATTGCAGACCCCGCAAACGATCTTCTTGCCGGCCACGGCTTTGGTGATTTCGGAATTCAATGGAATAACGGCAAAGATAGTTCTATAGTCTGGAAAGGTGTGATGTACATCGACAGCGTTTCGCTTATCGGCGCGAAGCCGACCGTGTTTGGAGATTTTAAGACGAGCATCGAGGGATTCAGCGAACAGTGGAACAACGGCTGGAAAGACAGCGTCTTCTGGAACGCCGGACCCATTGGAGACAGCTCTGGAGTTGCCGACTTCGAGCTCCAGGATGGCTCTGCTTCAACAGCGTTCACGTCCTTCGGATTCCAGCCGTCGGGTTCAGGCATCAATGCACGAGGAATGAATGCCCTGGTCTTCTGGGTGTACGTTCCCTCGACTTTCCCGGATACTTTTCATATTCAAACCTGGGCGCAAAGCGACCCGGGTTGGAATTGGCCGCCGTACGGTCCGCGGGACTATATCGGAAAGAGTATTCCGAAAGAAAAATGGTTTCCGTTGTATTTCGACCTTGCTCAGGCGAGCTTCATCGATACGGTCAGCGGAAGTTTTTTCAACACGTTCAACAACGCAAGCGACAATTTGAGGAAGCTTGGGATACAGATTGGCGGTGCGAATGGAGTGACGTGGCAGGGAGATATTTATATTAAAAATGTTTCACTCGTCAATCAAGTTCTATCTGTGCCGCCCCCGCCGATAACAACGCCGGTCTGGGTTATCGCGAACTTTGACAGTTCGGCAAACGGCGGCAAACAAGGATTTTATGTACCGTCGTGGGCAACCGGCACGCTGTCCCGGCCAAATGCTGTACTTTACGGCAAGTCGTCGGGGTACGTTCTGCAGGGGAGTGTCAGCGTATCTCCTTCGACACCCGAATTTGCAACCGTAAGGGATAGCGTTGTGATGCAGAAAAGCGATTCTATTGTGACAAAGCTGACATGTGCTGTCTACCTCCCTCTCTCGATGCCGGTGAACGCGATTGTGAAGTTTTATGTGAACGGCGGATCGAACGACAGCATCGCGGTGGCGGACACCGTCGGCAAGCAGATCGCGCTCGGTCAGTGGACTACTCTGGCCATCACGAAGCTCGATTCGCTTGCTAACCTTGGGACATTTGATCCGACGAAACCGGCAAGAATTGGAGTCGCGGTCTATTATCCCGGCGCTCTTGATACCACCACGTGGTCCGGCAAGATCGAGCTGGATGATTTCACCGCATACGGTATCTGGTTCGCGAACGGAGTCGCGTCGGGCGTCAAGCAGAGTGATGCCGGAATAGTCTATCAATACCAACTCTACAACAACTATCCGAATCCGTTCAACCCATCTACAAAAATTAAATACGACGTTCAAAAGGATTCGAAAGTCCTCATTAATGTATTTGATATTCTCGGCAGAGAAGTTGCTTCCCTGGTAGACCGGAAGCAGGCAGCCGGATCGTATGAAGTTGAGTTCAACGCTTCTTCGCTCTCCAGCGGCATATACTTCGTTCGGATGAATGCAGGCGGGTTTGTCAAGACTCAGAGAATGATGCTGCTGAAATAGTTCGCACAAACACGGGCGGGATCAAAAATGATTCCGCCCGTGTTTGTTTCGAATCCTCAGTCGATGACCGGGCCGTATCTCGAGCGTAAAGCTGAACTGTTGCACCGGAGAGCGCCCGGGAATTTTTGTCTCCGAGGCCCCAATTCAAACGCAAAATTTTTGGTTGCTCGCGGCGAGTTTCCGCGGCAGTTTTACCGAGCGAAGTTTGAGATCGCGTGGTTTTATGAATGGATGCAGAGCAAGGTATTTATCATTATTTGTGCAGGAGTTATGATGAATTCAACCGGAAGGCATTATAGGAACGCCGTTGCGCAAAAACTCGCAGGTGTCGTGCTTCTCATTCTTTTATTTATTCCAACAGGGAATGTTGTATCGCAGGCAAGGATACAATATGCAGGCAGAAATATTTTTATCAGCGGGATCAATATCGCGTGGGTCAACTTTTCCGGCGACATCGGTCCGAATCCGCCGAACCTGGCTCAGTTTCAGACGGAGTTTCAAACGGTGCACTCCAATGGCGGGAACGTGATGCGCTTCTGGCTCAATACGAACGGCACACAAACTCCTGTGTTCGATGCCAATGGATTCGTCACCGGACCGGGCCCGATCGCGATTCAAAGTCTCAAACAGATCCTTGCACTTGCCCATCAATACAATATCGGCTTGATCCTGTGCCTCTGGTCGCACGACATGCAGAATCAATCCCAAATGGACACGGCAGGACTGCATCGGAATGCGAAACTGCTGAACGATACCGCGTATACGAATGCATACATACGAAACGCATTAATCCCAATGGTCGATTCGGTAAAAGGAAACCCGGCGATCGCTGCATGGGAAATCTTCAACGAGCCTGAAGGCATCACGAATGAATTCGGCTGGTCGGGCGACGACCATGTGCCGATGGCGAGCATTCAGAGGTGTGTCAATTTGATGGCAGGGGCGATTCATAGGACGGACTCGACTGCGCTTGTCACGAGCGGTGCTGTCACGTTTCAAACGTTGACGGATGTTCCCACGAGCGGGACCGTTGAAGGGGGGCTGAACAAGTCGATCGGCGGCATGTCGGCCGGCGATCGGCAAATCGCCGCACAAGCCTTCAACGCGAGACACCGATTGAGCATGACGAACGAAGAGTATCTCGATTATATACAAAAAACTTCTGCGGCGAGCAATTCGAACTATTACAGGGACGATCGTCTTAAAGCTGCCGGCGGCGACACTCTTGGAACGCTCGATTTCTATTGCGTTCATTATTACGCGCAGGGACCTCCGCTTTCACCCTTTGTCCACCCGGCGTCATTCTGGGGATTGACGAAACCGATTGTGGCCGCTGAATTCTACATGCAGGCGACCGACGGCGTCCCTGCCCTTAGCCTCTATCCGTGGCTTTACAACAACGGCTACGCCGGTGCCATGATGTGGTCGTGGAGCGATTTTGGCAATCCGGTGACGAATTCCGCTGCCGATACATGGACTTCGCTGAATTACATGTTCGCCAATTACCGGAACGATGTCATCACAAATCCGACGACAGGTTCCATTTATGTTTTTAGCGCAACTCCGGGAACGATCGAAAAAACGGATACGACGATGTTGCGCTGGGATACCGAGCCCGGATCGGTCGTGAAATTGGATGGCAGCAGCGTCTCCGTCAAGGACAGTGTACCGGTACATCCGCTCGTTACAACGACATATACGTTAACTGCAAGCGGGGTCATCCTGGATACGGCGAAGTTTGTTTTGACCGTTTTGCCGACGGGAAGAATAGTGAACTTCAAAGTGCTACCCGCTCAAGTCGGGGCGGGAGAACCGGTCAGCCTGATCTGGCACGTGGTCAAAGGATCAGCCGTCACGCTGAACGGTGCCCCGGTCCCGACGTCCGATTCGATCAGCGTTGTCCCCGACGCCGCGAACAGCAGCTACACTCTCATCGGAAAAGGAGATGAAGAAGATTCCATCACGATACAACTGCAGATCCTTCCCCCCGAACAGGTCGACAGAGCGTATCAGGCGTATGTGACGGCGTCTTCAAATGACACCGTTGCCTACAGCTTCAGCGATCCTCAACATGTGACAGACGGCAACAATTTTTCGCGGTGGCAGGCGGCCGCCTCTCCGGTAGCGCAGTGGGTCTTGCTCGATTTTGTCAGAACCGACACTATTAATGAAGTCGTGATTCGATGGGGAAACACGGAGTACGCGAAGCTGTATTATGTACAGACGTCGCTGGACAAGACCAATTGGTCAGTGATTGCCGACCAGGAGAATGGCACCGGAGGCACGGGCTATGTTGAGACGTGGACGGGATTCAATACTGTTGCGCGCTACCTTGAACTGGTCATGGTAGGGCTCGGAAGCAACGGCGCGTACTCCGTCGCAGAGATTTCAGCGTACGGGTCGCCGGCGACCGGGGTACGGACGGATAATTCGCACGTTCCCGTTGTATACTCATTGTCCCAGAATTATCCCAATCCCTTTAATCCGGCGACAACGATCAAGTATTCGCTTGCAAATCCACAGCATGTGAAATTGGTAGTGTGTGATTTGCTTGGGCGGCAGGTTGCTTCTCTTGTCAACGAGAAACAAGTTGCCGGTGAGGTACAGCGTTCGGTTTGACACCAGGACACTGGCGAGTGGAATGTAATTCTACCGGATTGAAGCCGGGAGCTTCACTCAAGTACGAAAAATGTCGCTTATAAAGTAGGGGTATGCAAAAAAATACAATGCGTAATTACCACGGCCTGTTTTTACCATAAGACGGCCGTTCCGATGCAAAGAATTGCGATAGGCACGGATGACCGTCCGTGCCTATCTCTGCGAAAAAC
>CAWJKX010000101.1:0-11265 GCA_963843065.1 uncultured Bacteroidota bacterium | reverse complement strand
AACTTGGGCTCAGCTTTAGTTACTAGCATCCATATATTTAAGTTGTTGTTTCAATTAAACCGAATTCTTCTCAACATAGTCAATAGCACGAACCACATAAACCGTAAAAATTAAGAAAGAGAGGGATGGGAAAAAGGCAAAAAACCAGCATAAGCATGTTCACGTTGTTTTCCACTAACTTTAGGAGAAAAAAATGAAAGCAAGAATGGTTATCTGCTTGTTTATCGTTATACTGATGGCAAGCTTTGTGGCGAGCCGTTCCATGGCTCAAGTGAAGATAAGTGGTGATACTAGCCTACATCTCCGGGTCCGATTTTGCGGGTAATGGATGGTTAGGAGAAATGGACAGCACTATCAGTAACGATACTACCGCGTCAGGCGCAAGGAAAAATCCGAATGCGAGTCTACGCACTCTATGAAGGTCAGGTCTATTTTCAATTGACGCCGATGTACTTCAACAATCCGACCGGTACATTGACGATAGTCGGTGTTCCCGATCCTAACAACCCATCGGCACATGCAAAACCGATCGTCTTATTGCAGCCGAGTAACGGAACAGAGGTCGCTGCCAATAAGGTGTATGGCAGCATCACAATTAAGAACGTTCATTGGCAGGTTATGGAATTGGATGGAAACCTCCAATCCGAGCTCTTCTATTGCGGCACGGCGAATCAGCTTCCGCAACAGTTGATCCTTGACAATGATTTGTTCGAATTCAGCAACACGGATATTTTTGATTGCACGAACGAAACAGGCGCTATCGGCGGCTGGCCGTATGGAGCGAAGTTCTTCATCACCAACTCCTATTTCCGGAACATGTTCGAACCGGGTCAGTGGTGGAGTTCAAGAGTCTTCCAATGCAAGCATCCGATTGACACGTTGTGGGTTGAAAACGTTACAACGACAAGCGGAGGTCTTACATTCCTACAGCAAAATCAACTTACCGACTTTGCATACTTCAACCATAACACGATCATCAACCAGAAGAAATACTGGCTCTTATCTCCGTATCACCGCACCTTCTATGTCACAAATAATATTTTTGTCAACCAGGATTGGGTCGG
Source organism: uncultured Bacteroidota bacterium (assembly GCA_963843065.1). GTDB lineage: Bacteria > Bacteroidota > Ignavibacteria > UBA10030 > UBA8401 > JAGVPT01. The sequence continues at coordinate 10,201 of CAWJKX010000101.1, read as the reverse complement.
CGAAGATTCAAACGTGACGAACAGCGGTCAGGATCCTGATAAATTATTCATGAGCACGATTAACATCGACACGAATAATGCCACGAACGGACTGATAACGCAGCCGAAGTATGAAGGTACACTGGGCGATACAGCTTCTTTCGCGCGTGTGATGGGGCTCCAGTATTTGCCGGTCTTTATTTCGAACAACATCAATTTCAATGACCCACTCATCTCCAGCGGGTATTATAATAGTTCCACGTATATCCAGGCCGACACCGGTACTAACCCCGGAACGTTTAACGCGATACCGTCAGATTTGGGATGGTTCTCTCAGTTTAGGAAACCGCAACCGGTAGCCAATATACCGGGTGAGTGGGAGAATTCCCGTACGGTGGGCATTTTGGCCGCGTATACGCCGGCGAATGGTGGGATGATTGAAGAGAACACCATGGCACCCGCAACCAGTCCCGTTGCGTACGGGATGAGTGCAGCTGTTGTGACTTTGATGGCGGAATGGAATCAAGCTGTGTATGGCGATCCAAGATACCCCTCTAAACCTGCTATCACCAGCAGCGCGTACATTTATGGCGACTACAACCCGGCGACTCTTCCCGGTATCGTCGGTGGTTCGAAGACAGACGGAATAACCCAGACGACCGCCATCGGGCCCAATGATCAGGTCGGAATTTCGAAGTTCACTGATCTAACGGAGAACTTCAGCCAGTCCTCTGTTATGGCCCCGGATGGATTCCCGGTAGGTTCTTTGATCTGGGATGATACGAAAAATGCTGCCTATGCTGCGGCTCATGCCAACGAATTGGGTTTAATCGTTAGCAGATATTTATCATTGGGCGGCATCACAGCAGTTAAAGCGGCGAAAACAGGCGTTGCAACAACGTTTGAACTTTCGCAAAACTATCCGAACCCGTTCAACCCGTCAACGCAGATCGACTTCTCAATTCCGCAACAGTCGAATGTTCAGTTGAAGGTCTACAACACGCTCGGACAGGTAGTGGCGACGCTGGTCAACGGAAACCTTTCCGCTGGCTTGCATAGCGTAAACTTTGACGCCCGAAATCTTGCAAGCGGCATGTATATTTATCGTCTCTCCGCCGGCAACTTCACGAGCGTAAAGAAGATGCTTCTGTTGAAGTAAGCGGATCTGCCTTGATTGATTAATCAGGTCTGCGATATACTACGAGAAGGCGGCTCGCTAAAGCGAGCCGCCTTTCTTTTTTTAAAGGGGAAGCGATGAACAAATGAACCGGTTTGCCTGCCAATGTAGAAGAGTCGGGATTCGCCGCCGGGGACGTTCACTTGAGCATTCGGCAGCGTGCCTGCAACGACAATGACCCGTCCGACTTGCGTTTCAATATTCCCCAAAACGCCCTCGTGATTCGGTAGTGTTGCAGTTTAAGAATATCAAACCAAAAAGTAGGTGTCATGCCCGCCTAGGCGGGCATCCAGGACGAAAAAATGAATTCTCGACGAGTCGTCGACCAGGTTCCGAAGGAATTCCTTTGGAACTTTCGCCGGAATGGCATTAGGATCGGAACTGTACCATTACCTGTGATTCTTGAAAATGTCTTTCCGATTGACTACATTCTTGCGGTACAGGGTGATCGTCTTTTGCGAGTGCACGATTTTTTCCGTCTTCGCTTCAAAGTCTCCCTCACCGTGTCGTATTTCAAAGCTTAAGTTCAATGAACCCTCCCCCGCTTATCAGGGGATAATAAATAGTAAAAAGTATCTTGAGGAGAAGAAAAAATGTCTATTGGTACTTCTTATACTCGAATCAAACTAGCGTGTGCAGTCGCGGCAGTGATGTTGATGGCGGCACAGACGTTGTTTGCACAAGGATCAGGTACTCTGAACGGCCGCGTGGTAGACAAGGCGACCGGTGAGGCGCTTGTCGGCGCCAATGTTTTAGTCGTGAACACGAACTTGGGGGCAGCAGCAGATATCGATGGAAAGTTTACTATCCACAATATACCGGCGGGGAAAGTAACGCTGAAAATATCGTATATAGGGTACAATGCAGCAACAGTCGACATAGCAATGACGGCAAATGCAACAATAGATCAAGACTTTCGGTTGGTGCCGGGAACAGTTATCGGTGAGACGGTCTTGATCACAGCGCAAGCGAAAGGCCAGTTGGCGTCGATCAATGAGCAGCTGGCATCGACCTCGATCATCAACGTCGTGTCTGCCGAGAAGATGAAAGAATTGCCGGATGCGAATATCGCGGAATCGATCGGAAGGCTTCCCGGCATCTCGGTGCAGAGGGATAACGGCGAAGCGGATGCAGTCATCATTCGCGGATTAGCTCCGAAGTACAACGAGATCAGCATCGAAGGCGTTCCGATGAGTTCGACGTACTACGGCGACCGGGGCGTTGATTTGAGTTTGTTGGGAGACGATCTGGTGAAAGGGGTCGAGGTATCGAAAACTTTGCGGCCGGATATGGACGCCGATGCGTTGGGAGGGACGGTGAACCTGACGTTAAAAACGGCTCAGCCCGGCTTCCATTATGATGTTTGGGGAAACGGCGGCTATACAAAATTACGCAGTTCCTATGATAACTATAAATTTACAGGGAATGCCGGCGACAGGTTTGCCGATGATCAATTCGGAGTTTTGGTGCAGGGGAACATCGAGGAGAAACAGCTTCCCTCAGACCAGTTCAATGCCACCTATGCTACTCCGGTGCGTTCATCGGTTGTTGTAACCACCCCCCCCACATTTGAAGTACCTACGTCGTCAGCAGAACTGACGGACAATACTACGAAGAGACACCGCTACGGTGCGAGTTTGATCCTGGATTATAAGTCGGATTTTGTTGACGTGAAATTCTTCAACGTGTACGATCAGAAGAACGACAGCAACATAACGAGAAATTATTCGACAGATTTCGGCAGCAATAGTTTCACAGACCAGATTTTTGTGAGCGATACAAAGACCGAACAGCGGACGCATTCGCTCCAAGCGTTGTTTAAGTTAGGCGGAACGGAATTGCCAATATCATTATCATACACGAAAGGGGATCAACATACACCCTTTGGACAGGAGTTTGATTTTATCCAGAGCCTCACCGGGACTGCCATCTCTGGTGCTGCCCTGGCTTATGGACAGCCTTCCGCATTAGTAAGCGACATGGGTGTCATGAGGGCGTCGCAATCCGTGCTCTGGGGTATCGAGGAAACCAACACAAATCTGACAGACGCTTCATACGATGCAAAGGTCGACTGGAAAGTACCGTTCAAACTTTCAGAGGACTTTTCGGGAAAATTGTCGGTTGGTGGAAAATATCACGATGTCGACCGTTCCAGTGATAATTCCCGATTATACTTCGATGTACAATTTGGAGGGAGTAAAGGCAGAAGACAGCAACTGATTGCTGCAATTCCATTTCTTGCGGGAGCTAATCCAAGTCCTACTATTGAAGAGGGCGGAATTGAAGCAAAATATTTCCTCGATCCGAGTTACACCAGAACAAGTATTTTAGGATACCCTATTGGAGATGCGTATGACCCGGACAAATTGACGTATATGCAGGGTGCCATATTTCCGGCGTGGCAATCCGGTTACTACTATGATGGAGTTGGGTCTTATGATCAGAACTATACCGATAAAGAAAAGACCCGGGCAGGCTACCTGATGGGTGAGTTTAACATCGGCAGTAGTCTTACGATAGTTCCCGGTGCCCGTTACCAGGAAGAACAAACCGATATTTCGGCGTACCAGATTCAACCCAACGGCTCCAATGCAAATGGCCTTAACGCTCTCCCTGTTTTGGTGGAGAAAAAAAGAGACAACCCGTATTGGTATCCTTCCGTCAATATTAAATATAAAGCGACCGAGAATGTTCAGGTTATGGGTGCAGTCTACAGGAGTGTTTCGTTGCCGAGTTACTCGGATATTTCTCCTCTGGTTATCTTGCAGACTGGCGCAACGGGTGTTACTTCGGGTAACCCGTTTTTGAAACCCTCGACTGCATCGAATTACGATCTTGGAGCTTCGTTGTTCAGCAACGCTGTCGGGTTGTTCACGGTTGACCTGTTTTACAAGGATATCAGCAATCTTATTTATAGCTTCCAAAATTACTATCCGTTTTCTCCGTACCCCATTGTCGGCGGTCCGGCTGATTTAAGCAGCAGGCTGCCGGGCCCAAGTTATTTTGATTCAACATTCCTGATTGGCAATCCGCAAAATGGCAAAACAGCAGGTGGTACTATTCCGATGAATGATCCTGCTGATGCGTATCTGAGAGGGATAGAGCTTTCATGGCAAACACATTTTTACTATCTCCCCGGGTTATTAAGCGGAATAGTTCTCGAACTTAATGCCTCATTCATGAGCTCCAATGAACTGTATCCCTATTTCTTTGTAAAATCACCAAGAACAGGAGCTAAAGATACGCTTGTATATTCGACAACGGCAGGACCGTTACAAGACCAGCCGAAAGGAATCTATAATGCAATACTCGGATGGGATTACAAGGGATTCAGTTCACGGTTCTCGCTCGAATATCAGGAGTTGTCGCTGCAAAGTATCGATACCCAGTATGGGCTAAGGAACAGTTACTATGACAACGTGTTGTTGTTCGATATTTCGCTGAAGCAGCAAATCATAGATAACCTCTACATATTTGCCAATGCGACAAATCTCAACAATCATGTTGATAGTTACTATTACAGTCATCCGGCGTATCTTGCCGTCGGTGCAGGTAATTTGCCGACATACGGGCAGACATACGGAATGAATGCACAATTAGGACTGACGTTTAATTATTAGGACGGCCTCCAAGAATAAAAATCGAATTTTGTAATCTACCGTCATTCTTCTGCCAAAGGCATCCTCCGGAGGAGTCCTTCGGACCTTCGGGAGACGCAGCCGCGACGGTTTCGCCAGACGCTCCCGTTCCGTCTCGGCGGAACGGGATTGCTTCCCGAGGGTACTCCAAAGAAGTCCTTTGCACCTTCGGGACAGGGTAGGCAAATGGCGCGTTCATCCTGGGTACGCGATACCGCTCGAAGAGCGGGAGAGCGCATCGTCAATGACCCGATGGTCGTCGACCTCGCCGAGTCGAGTCGTCGACCGTCGGGAAGGACAAAGCAACTTGTTTTTGAAATACTTCTAGAATAAAGTATTACCATTTGAGGTATTGACTATGCGAAAGTATTTCATACGATTTCATTGAATTAGGATATCCAACAGCAGCAGGCGATCAACTCACAGGAGGAAAAAATGAAAAAGTTTCTACCGTTTTTGTTGGGGCTGTTTTTTCTCGCACACCTGGCGAGTGCCCAGGTGCTCGAAGGCTTCGGAACAAAAGGGAGCCTCGGCATTTTCAAAGATGCCGGATGGGGAACGCTCACTGACAGCATTTACCAGACCAACGATCCGACAAACAGCGCTAACGGCGTTATGGGCGTGGCGTTCGATCTTAAAGGAGTCAACGACCATAACGCGATACGTCCTGTGACCCAACAATTGGTGAAGGATACGAAAGGCGCTCTCTACCTCACATATTGGGTCTACATTCCAGCGAACAGCACTATTCCCGACAGCCTCGTGATCGGTTTGTGGTCGCAGGTCCCTATCAATTGGACATTTAATGAGACTGACTATTACGCGAAGGATATCCCGAAAGGCAAATGGTACCGCTTTCCGCTCCGATCATGGATTCAGTATTGCAGCCCCCGCAAACGACCTTCTTGCAGGCCACGGCTTTGGCGATTTCGGCATTCAATGGAATAACGGCAAAGATAGCACAACAGTTTAGAAAGGGTAATGTACATCGACAGCGTTTATCTCATGGCGCAAGCCGACCGTATTCGGAGATTTTAAAACGAGCATCGAGGGATTCAGCGAACAGTGGAACAACGGCTGGAAGGACAGCGTCTTCTGGAATGCCGGACCTATTGGAGACAGCTCCGGCGTTGCCGGCTTCGGGGCTAAAGGACGGCTCCGCTTCTACAGCATTCACGTCCTTCGGATTCCAGCCGTCGGGTTCAGGCATCGATGCACAAGGCATGAATGCCCTGGTCTTCTGGGTGTACAGTTCCCTCGACTTTCCCGGTACCTTTCATATTCAAACCTGGGCACAAAGCGACCCGGGTTGGAATTGGCCGCCGTACAGGCCAAGGGAGCTACATCGGAAAGAGTATTCCGAAAGAAAAATGGTTTCCGTTTGTATTCGACCTTGCTCAGGCGAGCTTCATCGATACGGTCAGCGGAAGTTTCTTCAACACGTTCAACAACGCCAGCGACAATCTGAGGAAGCTTGGCATTCAGGTCGGCGGTCCGAGCGGAGTAACGTGGCAGGGAAAATTTACGTTAAAATTTTTCACTCGTCAATCAAGTTCTATCTGTGCCGCCCCCGCCGATAACAACGCCAGTCTGGGTTATCGCGAATTTTGACAGTTCGGCAAACGGAGGCAAACAAGGCTTTTATGTCCCGTCGTGGGCAACCGGCACGCTGTCCCGCCCCAACGGTATACTTTACGGCAAGTCGTCGGGTACGTTTTGCAGGGGAGTGTCAGCCTATCTCCTTCGACACCCGAATTTGCAACTGTAAGAGATAGCGTTGTGATGCAGAAGAATGATTCCATTGTGACAAAACTGACATGTGCTGTCAACCTCCCTCTGTCGATGCCGGTGAACGCAATTGTGAAGTTTTATGTCGACGGCGGAACAACGACAGCGTCGCGGTGGCGGACACTGTTGGCAAGCAGATCACGCTCGGTCAGTGGACTACTCTGGCCATCACGAAGCTCGATTCGCTCGCTAACCTCGGGACATTTGATCCGACGAAACCGGCAAGAATTGGAGTCGCGGTCTATTATCCCGGCGCTCTTGATACCACCACGTGGTCCGGCAAGATCGAGCTGGATGATTTCACCGCGTACGGTATCTGGTTTGCGAATGGAGTCCCGTCGGGCGTCAAGCAGGGTGATGCCGGAGTAGTCTATCAATACCAACTCTACAACAATTATCCGAATCCGTTCAACCCATCTACAAAAATCAAATACGACGTCCAAACGGATTCGAAAGTCCTCATTAAGGTATTTGATATTCTCGGCAGAGTGGTTGCTACCCTGGTAGACCGGAAGCAGGCAGCCGGATCGTATGAAGTTGAGTTCAACGCGTCTTCGCTCTCCAGCGGCATATACTTCGTTCGGATGAATGCCGGCGGGTTTGTCAAAACTCAGAGGATGATGCTGCTGAAATAGTTGTAAGGTCACGGGGGGGATCAAAAATGATTCCGCCCTTTTTTGTTTCGGATCCTCAGTCGATAACCGGGCCGTATCGCGAGCGTAAAGCTGAACTGTTGAACCGGAGAGCGCCCGGGAATTTTTGTCTCCGAGGCCCCAATTCAAACGAAAAATTCCTGCTTGCTCGCCGCGAGTTCCCGAGGCAGTTCCACCGAGCGAAATTTGAGATCACGTGTTTTTATGAATGGATGCAGAGCAAGGTATTTATTATTATTTGTGCGGGAGTTGTTATGAAATCGACCGGAACACATTGTAGGAACACTGTTGTGCAAAAACTCGCAGGTGTCGTGCTTCTCGCTCTTTTTTTTATTCCAACAGGGAATGTTGTATCGCAGGCAAGGATACAATATGCTGGCAGAAATATTTTTATCAGTGGGATCAATATCGCATGGGTTAACTTTTCCGGCGACATCGGTCCAAATCCGCCGAACCTGGCTCAGTTTCAGACGGAGTTTCAAACGTGCATCCAATGGCGGAAACGTGATGCGCTTCTGGCTCCATACGAACGGCACACAAACTCCTGTGTTCGATGCCAATGGATTCGTTACCGGACCGGGCCCGATCGCGATTCAAAGTCTCAAACAGATCCTTGCACTTGCCCATCAATACAATATCGGCTTGATCCGGTGCCTCTGGTCGCACGACATGCAGAATCAATCCCAAATGGACACGGCAGGACTGCATCGGAATGCGAACCTGATGAACGATACCGCGTATACGAATGCATACATACTCGAAACGCATTAATCCCAATGGTCGATTCGGTAAAAGGAAAACCGGCGGTCGTTGCATGGGAAATCTTCAACGAGCCCGAAGGCATCACGAACGAATTCGGCTGGTTCGGTGACGATCAATTACCATTTGCAAGCATCCAGAGGTGCATCAATTTGATGGCTGGGGCGATCCACAGGACGGACCCGGCCGCGCTTGTCACAAGCGGAGCTGTCACGTTTCAAACGTTGACGGATGTTCCCACGAGCGGGACCGTTGAAGGGGGGCTGAACAAGTCGATCGGCGGCATGTCGGCCGGCGATCGGCAAATCGCCGCACAAGCCTTCAACGCGAGACACCGATTGAGCATGACGAACGAAGAGTATCTCGATTATATACAAAAAACTTCTGCGGCGAGCAATTCGAACTATTACAGGGACGATCGTCTTAAAGCTGCCGGCGGCGACACTCTTGGAACGCTCGATTTCTATTGCGTTCATTATTACGCGCAGGGACCTCCGCTTTCACCCTTTGTCCACCCGGCGTCATTCTGGGGATTGACGAAACCGATTGTGGCCGCTGAATTCTACATGCAGGCGACCGACGGCGTCCCTGCCCTTAGCCTCTATCCGTGGCTTTACAACAACGGCTACGCCGGTGCCATGATGTGGTCGTGGAGCGATTTTGGCAATCCGGTGACGAATTCCGCTGCCGATACATGGACTTCGCTGAATTACATGTTCGCCAATTACCGGAACGATGTCATCACAAATCCGACGACAGGTTCCATTTATGTTTTTAGCGCAACTCCGGGAACGATCGAAAAAACGGATACGACGATGTTGCGCTGGGATACCGAGCCCGGATCGGTCGTGAAATTGGATGGCAGCAGCGTCTCCGTCAAGGACAGTGTACCGGTACATCCGCTCGTTACAACGACGTATACGTTGACTGCAAGCGGGGTCATCCAGGATACGGCGAAGTTTGTTCTTGACCGTTTTGCCGACGGGAAGAATAGTGAACTTCAAAGCGCTACCCGCTCAAGTCGGGACGGGAGAACCCGTCAGCCTGATCTGGCACGTGGTCAAAGGATCAGCCGTCACGCTGAACGGTGCCCCGGTCCCGACGTCCGATTCGATCAGCGTTGTCCCCGACGCCGCGAACGGCAGCTACACTCTCATCGGAAAAGGAGATGAAGAAGATTCCATCACGATACAACTGCAGATCCTTCCCCCCGAACAGGTCGACAGAGCGTATCAGGCGTATGTGACGGCGTCTTCAAATGACACCGTTGCCTACAGCTTCAGCGATCCTCAACATGTGACAGACGGCAACAATTTTTCGCGGTGGCAGGCGGCCGCCTCTCCGGTAGCGCAGTGGGTCCTGCTCGATTTTGCCAGAACCGACACTATCAACGAAGTCGTGATTCGCTGGGGAAACACGGAATACGCGAAGCTGTATTACGTCCAGACATCCCTCGACACGCACCAATTGGTCAGTGATTGCCGATCAGGAAAATGGCACCGGAGGCACGGGCTATGTTGAGACGTGGACGGGATTCAATACTGTTGCGCGCTACCTTGAACTGGTCATGGTAGGACAAGGAAGCAACGGCGCGTACTCCGTCGCAGAGATTTCAGCGTACGGGTCGCCGGCGACCGGGGTACGGACGGATAATTCGCAGGTTCCCGTTGTATACTCATTGTCCCAGAATTATCCCAATCCCTTTAATCCGGCGACAACGATCAAGTATTCGCTTGCAAATCCACAGCATGTGAAATTGGTAGTGTATGATCTGCTTGGTCGGCAGGTTGCTTCTCTTGTCAACGAGAAACAAATTGCCGGTGAGTACAGCGTTCGGTTTGACAAGAGCTCCATGGCGAGTGGAATGTCCTTTGACCGGATTGAAGCCGGGAGCTTCACTCAAGTGAGAAAAATGATGCTTTTAAAATAGGGGGGATGCAAAAAAGGTCAATGCGTAATGACCGCGGCCTGTTTTTGCCATGAGACGGCCGTTCCGATGCAAAGAATTGCGATTCGGTCCTCCCGTCCGTGCCTATCCCTGCAAAAAATACTAGTGTCGTTTCTCAAAAATGTTCTTGTATTCTAACCGCAGAGGACGCTAAGGTCGCAAAGAGGTTTTTTGAAAAAAAGTAAGAATCCCTTGCATCCTTGGCGCCCTTGCGGTGAATTAATTATTAAAAAATACAATATTTGTTTTTAGAAACGGC
>CAWJKX010000100.1:0-13849 GCA_963843065.1 uncultured Bacteroidota bacterium | reverse complement strand
GCGCCGCCAGAATAGAACTATCGCATATCTCGCAGTGGCACTTGCCGCACTCATCTATATCCTCTACGCGTTTGTTCGTGCCCACAACGTAAACGATCCTGCAAGCACTGCTAATCTTGCTTTATGGACAACGCTCTCTTTTGTGTTGGGCGCAGCGTGCTCGGTGGCAGCCGGATATATGGGAATGTGGGTCGCTATACGATCGAATATTCGGACAGCGGCTGGTGCAACGAAGAGCATGAACAATGCTCTGCAAACTGCTCTTCGCGGCGGCGCTGTCTCCGGATTTTTCGTTGTCTGCATGAGTTTGCTCGGCGTCGCGGGTCTCTTCAGCATTGTAAAATATCTTGATATAACGAGCGATGTGTCGCACATTCCGTTGATGATTGTCGGCTACGGATTCGGCGCAAGTTTCGTCGCTTTATTCGCCCAGCTCGGCGGCGGAATTTACACCAAAGCGGCCGACGTCGGCGCAGACCTTGTCGGCAAAGTCGAAGCTGGAATTCCCGAAGACGATCCGCGCAACCCGGCAGTAATTGCCGATCTCGTCGGCGACAATGTCGGCGACTGTGCAGGCCGTGGAGCTGATCTTTTTGAATCGACGGCAGCAGAGAATATCGGAGCGATGATTTTAGCAGCGGGTTTGTATAATGCTAATGGTACAGTGTTTCAAGCTCAGGGATTGTCGTTGCTCGGCGTGCTCCTCTTCCCCCTTGTCGCCCGTGCGTTTGGAATTATCGCCTGCGCTATCGGGATTATGACCGTAAAGACGAATGAAAAAGAGGACCCAATGAACGCACTCAACCGCGGATTTTACCTTGCTGCCGGACTTGCAATGGTAGGTTTCTACGTCGCGTCGCGATGGCTTCTTGGACCTGATTATTATTTCAACTTCTTCTTGTGCGGCGTTGTCGGCGTCTTAACTTCCGTCGCATTCGTTTTCATTACTCAATATTATACGGACTCCCGTTACCGTCCGGTACTCTCTATTGCAGAAGCGTCGCAAACCGGCCCGGCGACAAACATCATTGCCGGTCTTGCCGTTGGTATGGAATCGACCGGCTATCCGATCTTTGTTATTGCGATTGCAATCATCAGCGCATATCTTCTTGGCGAAAATTCAGGATTGCAGCACGCAGGACTTTTCGGAACTGCGGTTGCAACGATGGGAATGCTCGGAACGGCAGCATATGTTCTCGCGATGGATACGTTTGGACCTATCACCGACAATGCCGGCGGGATTATCGAGATGAGTCAGCAACCCAAAGAAGTCCGCGACAAAACAGACCGGCTCGATGCAGTCGGGAACACGACGAAAGCGTTGACAAAAGGTATGCTGTAGGTTCGGCAGCTCTCGCGGCATTCCTCCTTTTTGGCGCATATATCGACGAAGTGCGAAATTATATGCCGTCCTTCCAGGGAGTGATCAATCTAGACAAGCCAGAAGTATTTGTCGGAGCAATGCTCGGAGCGGTGCTTGTATTTCTTTTCTCCTCCCTTGCCATCAAAGCAGTAGGCAAAGCGGCTTACGCAATCATCAATAATGTTCGGGAGCAATTCAAGAATGATCCGGGCATTATGAAAGGAACGTCGAAGCCCGATTACGGACAGTGCGTCGACATTGCAACGAAAGCTGCTCTACGGAAAATGGTATTGCCGGGATTACTCATTGTCGGAATGACTGTTGGCGTCGGACTGGTGTTCAAATGGCTTTACTATGCCGGAGGACAATCGATTACCGCGGCGAGCGGCGCTGAAGTGATCGGAGGGTTCCTGATGGTCGGGACGATTACCGGTATCCTTATGGCTCTCTTCATGAACAACGGCGGCGGTGCATGGGATAATGCAAAAAAATATATCGAGACCGGCGCGTACGGCGGTAAGAAATCAGAACCGCACAAAGCTTCGGTTGTCGGAGATACGGTGGGCGATCCGTTCAAAGACACGGCGGGTCCGTCGTTGCATGTCTTGATAAAATTGCTTTCGACACTCACTCTCGTGTTAGCTCCGTTGTTTATTTAAGGAGAAGAATACAGAATTCAGAATACAGAAGACAGAATGTGTTGTTGGAAATTGCTGGAGCTTAAAGCATTCTGAATTCTGTATTCTGAATTCTTTTTTTTGACTTGTAAAAAGTCTTTTGAAAGGGAAAAAAATTTTGATATATTGACTGCGTTGTATTTTGGGGACAGGTAGCTCAGTCGGTAGAGCAACGGCCTGAAAAGCCGTGTGTCGCCAGTTCGATTCTGGCCCTGTCCACTTATCTGTTTCCCCATCATGTGTGTCGCCAGTTCTCCCGTTTCGGCCTACAGTCTCAACGGGATCTTCGAGATTCTGGCCCTGTCCACTTATCTGTTTCCCCATCATGTGTGTCGCCAGTTCTCCCGTTTCGGCCTACAGTCTCAACGGGATCTTCGAGATTCTGGCCCTGTCCACTTATCTGTTTCCCCATCATGCGTGTCGCCAGTTCTCCCGTTTCGGCCTACAGTCTCAACGGGATCTTCGAAATTCTGGCCCTGTCCACTTATCTGTTTCCCCATCATGTGTGTCGCCAGTTCTCCCGTTTCGGCCTACAGTCTCAACGGGATCTTCGAGACTCTGGCCCTGTCCACTTATCTGTTTCCCCATCATGTGTGTCGCCAGTTCTCCCGTTTCGGCCTACAGTCTCAACGGGATCTTCGAGACTCTGGCCCTGTCCAGTCCACCCAAATTCGCCACTTTTGACCTCAAGTGTTAGTAGGTGCTAACAGTCCTGCTAACACATTTTGCGGTACGGAGGTTTTCAATAGCAACTCTCATCAAACGTTCCAACGGCTTTTACTACTCGATCACTTACGTCAATGGTCAACGCATATGGAAATCTACCATTACCCAATCAAGATCCAAAGCTCTCATTCTCAGTTACCTTGACGCAAATCTTGCCGATACGACAATGCTTCTGTACAGAGCAAGCTTCGTTAACCTCCAACGAATTGATGGGAACCGGCCCCTGACGAGATGCACACCTTTTAAGAATAGATCAGCGCGCCTCCCTCACAAGAGTCATGATATGGACTTCCCTTCACCCCACAGCTTCTCCATCTCTTCGAGGGATTTTCCTTTTGTCTCTGGCACCCATTTCCACATGAAGAGTGCCGCCAGGATCGCCATGAAGCCGTACAGCCAATACGAAAATCCGTGATGGAACATGTTCGTGAGAAACGTGCTCTTGTCGAGCATCGGAAAAGTCCACGATATGATGTAGTTGGAAACCCACATGACGGCGACGGCTACCGACATTGCTCTTCCTCTTATCTTATTCGGGAAAATCTCCGAGAGAAGCACCCAAACGACTGGTCCCCACGAGAACGAGAATCCGGCCATAAAGAAGAGCATACAAAAGAGGGCCACGAGCCCGAGCTGCGTCGACTGAAATACGAATCCCAGCGATATCATCGCCACCGCCATCACAAGGGCTCCAGCTATCTGCAGAGGCCTCCTCCCGAATTTGTCAACGCTCGCTATCGCCACAATGGTGAACAGAAAATTCACTCCTCCCACAATGAGGGTCTGAAGGAGGGCGGCGCTTGTTCCGCTACCGAGATTCTTGAAAATTTCCGGTCCATAATACATCACGACATTGATGCCGACGAACTGCTGAAACACTGCCAGCATAATACCGATGAAGATCAGCTTCGGACCGAAAGAAAATATTTTTCCCGATGTGAAGACGAACGATTCCCGTATCTCGCCAATGATTTCCTTCGAACGTTCCTTTCCGCTGATCCTTTGAAGGATCGACAGCGCCTTCTCATCGCGTCCCTTCATCATGAGCCATCTAGGAGATTCCGGGATAAACAATAACAGGACGAAGAAGAGAGCAGACGGCACCGTCTCCGAGCCAAACATCCATCGCCAACCCACGGTGTTGAGCCACTGATCATCGCCCCGCAGGGAAATTGCATAGTTGACGAAATAAACCAGGAGCATTCCGATGATGATCGCAAGCTGGTTGTAGGACACGAGCTGTCCTCTTTTGTTCGCAGGTGCAATCTCCGCGATGTAGAGAGGAGAAAGGAGCGACGCCATGCCGACACCGATGCCGCCAATCATACGATAGAAGATAAACTGCGCCAGGACCCCCGAGCCCCCCTCCCCGATCGGCTTGAAGCCGATCTCCGGGATGGCCGAGCCGATCGATGTGACCATGAAGAAAATGGCGGCAATGAGAAGTGATTTCTTCCTCCCGAAAAAGTTGCCCATGAATCCCCCAATCGCTCCGCCAATGACGCATCCGATCAGCGCACTCGATACCGTGAATCCGAGAAGCGAATTTGCCGCAATCTCGGAGAGCGCCCGCGGTAAAACAAAATACCAGTTGAGAGCGCCGACCGTGCCGGAAATGACGGCTGTGTCATAGCCGAAGAGCAAGCCTCCGAGCGTGGCGATAAGCGTGATTCTCAGTGCATAAACATCGTACTCTTTTGCGGACGCGACTTCCATTGTAGTCTCGTTTTCTCAAGCATTGATGAATGGAATCGGTGTGCACAAGGCCTTTAGGTTTTCTTCCGGCGTCTTTGCAGGAATCTCGCAGCCGGCGTTGACCATATAGGGATTGCCAACAGACACAAGCGTTTTTTTGATATATTCCCGAATGGATGAAGCTGTACCGTTCTTTATGCCGGCGACGGGATCGATATTGCCGCTCATCACAACGTTGTTCCCGACAACCTGCCTCACGCGAACCATGTCAACCATATGGTCGACATCGAGTATATCGACTCCAAGACGTGCGATACCGGGAAGGAGATGTGTAATGTTTCCGCAAATGTGAAGCCGGACGAGCGCCCCCATCTCGTGTATGGCCTTTACCAGAGCATGTTCTCTCGGCTGAATAAACGACTCATAAAACTGCGGCGACAACTGGCTTGCGATGGCATCACCGATACCGATCGTATCGGCCCCTGCGTCGATTTGTGCTGCAGCGAATTCCACGCCGACTTCAACACACCGGTCCATCAGGCGGCATACGAAATCGGCATCTTCGATCGTGTCCATCAGAAAATTCATGACGCCGCGAAGGTCAGCAGCCTCGGCAGCGGGCCCTTCCACCCAACCCATAATGGAATACTCCCCGCCGCACGATTTCTTGTACTCACGAATCGCATTGATGCGATCCAGCATCCTTATCGACACCTGCGGATTCGGGCGGAGAAGGACCGTCATGTCCTTGGTCGTGTCCATCGGATTTGTGCAGCGGGGAACGCCGTCAGTTACGTACCGCACTTTCCCGCCGAATCCTTCTGTTTCACGATACGGGTCCGAGATCGCACTGAGCTGGTCAAATCCGAAGTCCTTCGCACATCTGCGATTTGCCTCCACAAGAATTTTGTAGTCCGATGCGAACGCGCCGTAGTCCGATCCAATATATTCGGCGGCATACTGCATTACAATCGGTATCCGGGGAACGATATCCGGTGTTCCCCCTTTCACAACGCTCATGTATCGTTCTAAGCTGTTCATGGGAATGACCTTCAGCGGCATTTCATGAAATTTCAGAATTTATGATCTTGTTCAAAAACTCCACGGCCCCTTGTGGATTTGGCGAATAGAAACTCGCGCCGATGTGCGCACAGAAATCGGCCGAGAGGGGTGCTCCGCCAACCAAGATCGCTTTGTCCGGGTACTTTGTTTTGATGTTCCTCACGATCGTTTCCATATTAGCCATGGTCGTCGACAAGAGCGCTGACATCCCCACGACGCATTCCGGATGCTGTGCAATCGCCTCCATGAACTTTTCACTTCCCGCATCGACCCCGAGGTCAACAACTTCCCAACCCGCGCCTTCTACGCTCATCGCCACAATATTCTTTCCAATGTCGTGCAAGTCGCCCAACACCGTGCCGATCACGAAAACGCCTCTGCGTTTTATTACTCCCGATGTAAAATACGGCTTCAAATGCTTCATGGCCGCGGACATTGCCTTCGCGGAAATCAGCATTTCCGGAACGAACACCTTGCCTTGCGAGTATTTCTCACCGATTCTCGACATTCCGGGAATCAAGGCCTTGTTCAGTATCTCTTCCGGCGCAATTCCCTGTGCAAGAGCCATCATACACAGCTCCTCGGCGCCATCCTCGCCTTTCATTTCCGCGGGAAACGGGAATGCCTTGTTGATCTTTCCGCGCTCGATGCAGGTTGTCAGTTTCTCCAGGATGTCGTTCATCTCAATGTTTGCTCTCGCTACCGAAGGTTTCGATAATAGCTATCGGGTTCTCGATCGGATCTCTAGAACTCTTGTCTGAATGATATGCACTGTAGTGAAAACGAATCCGTCTCTCGGGTCGAACGTGCCTGACTTCTCCCCAAAAGGATGATCTAAATACAAGCTAATGACTTTTACATATTGGGTCAAGGGAAGGAGCACTTCACACTTATAAATTGAGACTTCTGAATAATTCCAAAAGTATGGCTCACGCAAAGACGCAAAGTTGCAAAATGATTTAAAAATAGACTCCTTGCGCCTTGGCGGCTTGGCGAGAGACGATTTTTCAGATGTCTCAAACTTTCTAACTTTGTTTTGGACCAGTTTATGGGAGGCGGGTCCCTGCTGCGAAGTTAGCTCGATTACTTGCACGTAAGAAGAAGGAGTGATATTTTGTGTTAGAGATGCTACTTTGAAACAGTTAAGTATTAAGGTTTTCTTTATAGACGAACTTATCACCTTCCGAATATTTATGCTATGAAAAAGCTTCTCCATGAGGCTGCACTCGAACAACGGCTGGTTTGCGATGGTGCAATGGGAACACAATTGATGCTCGCCGGTCTCGAGCCGGGCGCCTGCGGCGAACTTTGGAACTTGACAAACAGAGAACGCATTCTCGAAATCCAGACGCGTTATGTGCAGGCCGGTGCCGATTGTCTTATTACAAACACATTCGGTGCAAGCAGAACAAGGCTTGGGCTGCATGGTCAAGCTGAACATGTGTACGCTATTAACCACGCCGGTGTTCTAATCGCCCGTGAGGCCTTCGGCGATATTGACGGATACGTGCTGGGCGACATCGGACCGCTTGGGGCTATCCTCGAACCGTACGGAGATCTTCCGCTGGAAACCGCTCGCACAGTGTATGAAGAACAGGCGCGCGTTCTCGTCGAAGCCGGAGCTGATGCGATCATCATCGAAACGCAAACGTCGCTTGAAGAGCTTTGCCTCGCCGTAGAAGCGGCAAGAAAGGCCGGAGCGCAATGCATTATTGGCTCGCTTTCGTACGATTTGTCTCCAGATAAATCTTTCTATGTAACAATGATGGGTGTCCTCCCCGATGAAGCAGCACGGCAGATGGAAATGAAGGGCGCTCACATCATAGGGCTGAATTGCGGAACGGGGTTGGACATGTCGGGAGCAGCCGCAGTCGTCGAGCATTATCGCAAAGCTTGCACTTTGCCGACAATGGTGCAGCCAAACGCAGGGCTTCCCATTCTCGAAAACGGAAAAGCAGTATACAAGCAGCTTCCTGAAGATATGGCGCGCGGAGTCCCCTTGGTTTTAAAGGCAGGAGCGAACATCGTTGGTTCATGCTGCGGCAGTACTCCCGAGCACACGTTCGCAATTCGAGGGAGAGTCAGCGAGTTTAATTTGAGAAAGACAAAGTTCCTATCGTAGCTCCATTTTGACGGGAATTCGCCGCCGATCAACTGATCGGCTGATGAAAACACTTCGAGCGAAACTACAGCAGAGGGACGACTTTCTTCTTGGCACCTGCTGATATCGTTCTGCGGTTCGATGGCGGAGAAAAGCGCCCCCCGCACGCAGGTATTCAGCTTTATCGCGATAACATCAAAAAGAGTGATCAATCGGCAATTATGCAGATAGAAAAATATTCTCTCTCCTTTAAGAAACTTGCTGTGGATCAAAAATCTGTTGCTGCTGCAATGGGCTACGACGATGATTCGGTCAATCCACAGGTGGAAGAAGAGATAAATGAAATATTGTCTACGAGTGACAACGTCTCCGGCATTGAAGGGGGTTATGCTCTATTCGACTCAATCGGTTTTGAGAAAAAGGATTTCCAAGTTAAAATAGAAGGCCAGTCTTTTAATATTCACCCCATTCTTTTTCAACAAATTAAAAATGCAGAATGTATTGCCGTTTTTCTTTGCACCATTGGTCATGAAATTCCGAACCGGTCTGCCCAATTCATGAAAGAAGGAAATCTGCTAAAAGGATACATCTGCGATATCGTCGGATCATTAGCCGTCGAAGCTGCGATGGAACTCATTCAGGAACAATTGAAAATCAAGATGCTCCATTCCGGTTTGAAGATTACCAATCGTTACAGCCCGGGCTACTGCGGATGGGATATTTCGGAACAGAGGAATTTATTTGCACTCTTGCCTGATAAATTCTGCGGTGTAGAATTAACAAATACTTGTCTCATGGTTCCGGTAAAATCCGTCAGCGGTATCATTGGAATAGGAACGAATATGAAATCCAATCCCTACGCTTGTGGATTATGTGATCTGGAAAACTGTTTATATAAAAAACAAACTATAGGCGGGAACGGATAAAAATGCTCTAATCGTTCACCCTCAAAGTAAAGCACCGTGCAACGCTTCAGAGCCTACCGGATATACATAGCTCCCTTGACGTTTTCTCCGCATTGCATCTCTCTGTCACTTCACGTAGGGTCGACACTATTTTTCATAAACCATCTTTATCGTTTCAGAATAATTCTCCGCTTGCATACGACAGATGTATATGCCGCTTGCCAGGCCGGTTGCACTCCAATTCAAATCATGTTCTCCTGCGGGGACAACACCTTCCAGCAGAGTTTCAATTTCCTGCCCCGTTATAGCAAAGACTTTGATTGAAACATGTTCTGCTTTCGGCATGAAGAATATGATTCTGGTCGACGGATTGAACGGGTTAGGGAAATTCGGGCACAACTTAAAACCACTCGGCTGACGTACTTCGTTATTCGGTCGTACCGACGTAATTAAGCTTGCTCCGTCGCCGAGCACCTGAATTTCATTCAATTGATTTGTGCCTATCCCGTTTTTGTTGAGCAAATAAAGATAGTTGTCGCATGTTCCGCCGCCGGGCAATGGAAGAGATGCCGCTTCGCAATCGAGTCCCATAAGGTATGCTCCGATGCTGTCCGTGGCCACGGGATCTTTTCCCGCAATTAATACATGACTTTCATTCGGCACAAAGGTCGGAATCCACACGCCTTCTCCGCCTTTCGAATTTTTGATTCCGTCAACAACAGCGAGGCTGACGGGCCGCGCAGCATTTAAATCGCAAATGGATTCGGGAAGATACGACGCAGATGAGCCCCCCGTCGGATTGTGAAGCATCTGTCTGCGGCTCGTGTTGCTGGTTATTGTGTAGAGCGATTTGGGAACAGTGCCGACTTGATTTTTGAGCGAGCAGGTCAAACCGGCTTCTGCATGCTGCTTAAGTTTTGGAATGGAAACATACACATCAACGTCAGAAAGAATCTGATTCATCGTGAAATACACAAAATTGAGGGGTGTAGGCTCGACATTTCTAGTAACAAAAGCTGAATACGGTGCCGGGTTATTCAAATCCACCATGTTGCAGCCCAAGGTTTTCTGGACAGCCGCATATCCAAAGCTGTCGTTTGCGCCGAACGGTGCTGTGGGTCCCGTGTCCCACAGGGAATCTACGATGTAGATATCGCTCCCATTCACGCCAGCGTCAATGAGTAATTCTCCCACCGCCTGAAGAACCGCAGGATGTGTCCACATAGCTTCAGTAATAGAGAGTCCGTTAAGCATAGAACTTGTCGCATTTCCGGATCCGCCGGTCAAGTTTATTTTTATCGCTACCTTATTCCCTTTTTTTACAACGTCGCCAATTCCGCCGAGGGTTTCGAAAAGATATTGTACCTTTGCCTTTACGGAAACGGGATCATAATTATCGGCTGGAGTATTTAGAGTTTGAGTGAGTGCAACTTGTGCAAGATATGAGGATGAATTTTTATATTCGTACGCGAAAACTCCGGATTGTTTTAGATATGGAGCTACGAGCACTCCGGCAGTTGCGGCACCTAACCTCTTCAAAAATATTCGCCTGGAGGAACTAGTTCCAAAAATCTTATGATTCTCCTTATCTGCCATGACAACTCCTGATCGTTATGTAATTGGATTGAAGAGTTTTTCGGAAAACTTCCGAAGCTCTCGTATTACGATACTCTATTCTGGCCATTGCTGGTTTTAAGATTAGCATGGTCACGAGGTATGAGCCGTCGAATAAATTGGGAAAAAACTTAGTAATGTAATTCCACAAACAGTGTGCCTGCGGAAATGGGCATTTTTATTTGAATTTACAGCTAATCTTGTTGGATTTAGGAAGAATATGTATAAAATTCACTAGGACAGTAAAATCTGCGTGAGCTGGAATTGACTTTACAACTCATGAAAATGAAGTATTGTACGATTTTTGGATTTTTTCGGCATTGTTTTCTCTGCACCGACCATTTGCATTTTCCATTGTAAGAACCGGGAACTTCGTCACTTCCGCTCCCACGATTTACTCTTTTCTTCCTCATCTCCTTCTCTTTTTTCTCGATTCAGTCTTGTGAGCCTTTTTGCTTTTTATTCATGACGGTCGGACACACTGGCAAGATATCGCGATATGTTAGAAGACTCGGCACGGTAACCCAAGATGATTTCCGACAGCATCCCACACCGCAATAGTCCTATCTTCCAATTAAGTTTCTTGCAAGTTTTGCCATGTTTCACAATATTGATTGCTGTTGGACAGATGCAAACAAGAATTAAAAAAAGTTTGATAACGGGCAACGACGTTGAGAATTGCATGTTTGTTCTCTAGAATATTTTTCCTCATTTCTGGAATTTGCTGGGCTCAGCTTGACGCGCAAACGATTTCATGGTCGAAGATTGAAGGACCCTATTCCGGTTCGTACAACTTCTAACGGTCGATCCGTGGGGACACGTTTTCGCTTTGACTTCCTCAGGGTTGTACCGCTCGACCGACGCAGGTGCAAACTGGCAGGCGCTTGGTCTTAATTTCGAATTTGGTGCATCGTTCCTTGTCGCGGATTCGGCTAATAATGTTTATGTAGGAAATGGCGCCGGAGGGTTATATGAATCCACGAACAATGGTACAACATGGGCAAAGTCGAGCCTGACTGGTGGTGCGTACTCTGCCGCAGGACTATCGGGGAACAGAATCTGCATCGGCGGGCTCCAGAAGGTTTCGATTTCAAGCAACGGGGGAAAATCCTGGTCTGAGGCGCAAGTAACAACCGATTCTACGATAGAGGTATTATCGGTCGCCGAAGATCATTCAGGAAACCTTTTTGCCGGACTCATATCCTACCATCCACGTCCCCCCACACCTGCATGGGGCGGCGGAATTTACATCTCTTCCGACAGCGGCAAGTCGTGGAGTTTCTATGGAATGGAGACAACCACGGTTGCATCAATAGCTGTGGATAAAACGGGGAAGATTTTCATTTATGACCCTCCCGTCGCCGCCTACCAACTTGGCGTCATCTGGTCTGTTGCTCCAAAAAGCAGCACATGGACAATAGATAATTCGGGGATCCCATATTGGGTGAACAGCATTTGGCCTTTCCTTTCGGATAACCTGGGGGAAGCGGTTGCCGTTACAGACATGGGCATATTTGTTTATCGCGACTCCGTCGCAACGTGGAAAAGTGTCGCGCCTGAAATATCCTTATCATCCATCACATCAGCCTCCTACAATCCGAATGGAAGAAGCTATGCTGGAACGGAGAGGGACGGTGTGTTTATTATGAATAACTCTTCATCCGCATGGACCCAATGCGGTATAGACCCGGTATCTATCGCGTCAATCGGCTTCGACGGTTCGGGCAATCTTTTTGTCGGCACAGGTGATGGAGTTTTTGAACAGGGACCCGAAGATGGCGCTTGGCTGAGAGTAAGTGATGGGTTAAGCCCCTCGACTGTCTATCAGCTGTACTTTTCTGCATTGGGTAAAAGGCTTTATGCATCAACAGCAGAGGGGTTATCGTATTTTCCTATGGGAGGGAATTCCTGGGCTCCTCTTACGAAGCAATGGACGTACGATTTTGTGGAGTCTCCGGACAGCGATAAGTATACAGCTACAGCAGGAGGGATTCTTGAGTCGACAAACAATGAAGATATCTGGAACACCCTGCAGACAATCGGCCTCCCCATTACAAGCATTTATTGTCTCGCTCTGGATTCATCAAACGATCTCTTTGCGGGTACATCGATTAATGGCATTTTCATCAGCACGGACGGGGGCACATTCTGGACGCCAGCGGGTGTTTATTCTCCACTCATATTTTACTCCGTGAAAACAATAAGCATAGATGACAAGGGGAGAATATTTGCCGGGACCGATACGTCCGGTTCCTATTACTCGGACGACCTGGGAGTCAACTGGAATACCATTCCATCCATCAGCGGAAAAAGCATCACTTCTTTTCTAGTAAAATATCCCTCGATGTACTTTGCCGGAACATCCGATAGCGGAGCCTTCGTATCGACAAACCGCGGATCGAGCTGGCATTCTGCGAACAACGGCCTGACGGAATTCAGCATCATGTCGCTCAACGTTGATCAACAGGGTCATGTGTACGCAGGAACAAGCCAAGGGCTGTTCAAAAGTGCCGGCATCGTAACGCGCATTTTCGATAAGAATGACGTTCCTTCTTCGCTTTCCCTGTTGCAGAATTATCCAAATCCTTTTAACCCAACGACTGTCATCAGTTATCAATTATCAGTGAACAGTGTGGCGACATTGAAAGTATATGATGTGCTGGGAAGGCTTGTGAAGACATTAATAGACGAGCGTCAGACTGCGGGCATCCACTCAGTGACTTTTAATGCGAGCAATTTGTCGAGCGGAGTTTATTTCTACAGGCTTGCGGCAGGAAGTTACGTCGGAACTAAAAAAATGATCCTTATGAAGTAACTTGAATCATCTGAAAAAAATGTCTATCGCCAAGCCGCAAAGGCTCTAAGATTCTATTTTCTAATCATTTTGCGCCTTTGCGCGAGACGGACTTTTGTGATTATTCAAAAGTCTCGATTTCTTAATTATTTCACCCGAATGGGAAATTTATTGTGCACAGACTTCCTTTATCCACTTTCTTATTTCTGATTTCTCTCATCTCTTTGAGTTGCAACCAGCCATTTCAACCTGAGGAGCAATACACACCGGAGCTGAATGTTTACTCCGTGCTGTTTGCCAATGCACAAGCTGTGTACGTGAGAGTGGCACCGGTCGTACAGTCCCCGTCCGGCGTGTCGGAGCAGGTGCACGGTGCCTTGGTCAAATTGGTTGAAACCGGACTGAACGATACAACGGTTCAAAGTATTACATTGACCGATACCACGGCCGTCATTGATGGTAACACAGCTTCATTCTATTATGCACCCGCCCATATTATCCCGGGAGGATTGTATTCGGTTTCTGTTTCACAGGGTGGTTATCCGACTGTTGTAGCTGCCGCACGAATTCCCTTTGGATATGCCACGATACCGGATCAAAACACGTACTCTACTCTCCAGAACCCGAAGAATTTGAAAACAGACATAAATCTAATGGTAAATGTTTCGGGGTCAGCAAGTGCTGCTTTCATTCAGATGTTCGTTGAATGCAGGGGGCTGGACGATTCGGGAAATTTTAACGTTGCTTCTTTTAACGTCATTCCCGTGGACTCGTTGAATCCATTTACGGAAATAGAAGCTACGACATTTCCGGTGAGGGTTGATACGACGGAGTACACAAACGCGTTCAACCTTGCAAGCCAATATGCGTCAACTCTGCAACATTCACATCTCTATGTCGACATCATCCTGA
>CAWJKX010000099.1:0-11847 GCA_963843065.1 uncultured Bacteroidota bacterium | reverse complement strand
CCAAGGGATACACTGAAGAGCGGGGAAGACAGATCATACATTTTCGCCGCGCTTTTCACGGACGGAGCGGCTATACATTATCCCTCACCAATACCGATCCGACAAAAACAAATTATTTCCCCAAGTTTAAGTGGCCGAGGATTTTGAATCCGGCTATTACATTCCCTCTTAATGACGTCCATTTAAAAGAAGTTATGGATGACGAGGAAGCCGCCGTTCGGCAAATCAAGGAAGCGATCATCAATAATCCTGACGACATTGCCGCGATCATTATCGAACCGATCCAGGCTGAGGGGGGCGACAATCATTTCAGGAAAGAATTTTTGGTGAAACTGCGTCAAATCTGCGATGAGAATGAAATTCTTCTAATCTTTGATGAAGTTCAAACGGGAATCGGGCTTACCGGAAAAATGTGGGTTCATGAATATTTTGTGAAGCCGGATTTGATGGCGTTTGGCAAGAAGACTCATGTATGCGGTTTTATGAGCAGCACGCGTATCGACGATGTGCTGGATAATGTCTTTCATAAGCCGAGCCGCCTCAATTCAACATTCGGCGGGAATTTGGTTGATATGGTACGTTTCACGCGGGTCATGGAAATCATCGAGGAAGAACGGTTGGTGGAGAACGCGCAAGTGCAAGGTGAATATATGCTTCAGGAACTCAACGCAATGGGAGTGGAATTTCCATCACTTGTTTCAAACGTCCGGGGGCGTGGAATGATGTGTGCGCTCGATATGGACTCTGCTCAGAATCGAGATCAACTCCGCCAGAAAGCGTATGAAGAGGGTTTGATCATTATCGGATGCGGCGACCGTTCCATTCGCTTCAGACCGCCGTTGACAATTCAGCACGGGGAACTAGAGGAAGGATTCGGAATAATGCGAAAGGCTCTTCAAGAACTAAGCATCGGTGAACTTTAAAAAATGATACTATGGAAACGACAACTAGAACAATTTCCGGCAACGAGCTCCTTCTCAATCCAGCATTTGTGCGCAAGATGTTGGTCGATTTTCTTCGTGATCAGATTCATAATGCCGGATTCACGAAAGCGGTGATCGGATTGTCCGGAGGGGTGGATTCTGCGGTCTCCGCGTACCTTTCTGCCGAAGCATTGGGAAAAGAAAATGTATTTGTTGTCTTGATGCCGTATTCGTCGAGCAGCCCGGAAAGCAAAGCCGATGCCGAGACGGTGGTAAATGACCTGAAGGTTCATTCGGAAGTGGTCGATATTACTCCTATGGTCGATCCGTTTATCACTGCTCAACATATCAAGGACAATGTTCGGCGCGGCAATGTTATGGCGCGCATGAGAATGATTGTTCTCTATGATCGTTCTCTTCAACACAATGCACTCGTTGTGGGGACATCGAACAAAACGGAAACGATGCTGGGGTATGGAACCTTGTTCGGCGACATGGCGTGCGCGGTGAATCCGCTCGGAGATCTTTTTAAAACCCAGGTATGGCAGCTGGCGGAAGCGCTTGGCGTTCCCCGAAAAATTATTGAGAAGAAACCGACGGCGGATTTATGGCAAGACCAGACCGATGAAGGCGAGCTCGGCTTTTTATACAGTGATGTCGATCGGCTTCTCTACTACATGATTGATGAGCGCCGCAGGGATGATGAGTTGACGGCAATGGGTTTTGAGAAGAACTTCATTGCGAAGATAAAGAAACGAGTGAAACAAAATCAATTCAAACGGCGCCCACCGATCGTGGCAAAGATCTCACAACGAACGGTCAACGTTGATTTCCGTTACGTTCGCGATTGGGGTATATAAACCGATGTCAGAAGAAATTCGCGCCGGAACGCTCTATATTGTTCCAACTCCGATAGGCAACCTTGACGACATAACGTATCGAGCCGTGAAAATCCTGTCGGCAGTTGATATCATTGCGGCGGAAGACACACGCACGACGAAGATTTTGCTTGACCATCTCCAAATTCAAAAACCCCTTCTGAGTTTCTTCAGCCAAAACGAAACTATTCGTGTTCCGCAAATAATTGAAAAGCTGAAAGAAGGTCGGGCGGTTGCCCTCGTTTCCGATGCAGGGACGCCAGGAATTTCTGACCCCGCATATTCAATTATTCAGGCTTGCATTCAGAACGAGGTGCCGGTTATTCCGCTCCCGGGTTCCACGGCGTTTATTCCTGTGCTTGTCGCAAGCGGATTGCCGACACAGTCGTTTGTCTTCGAAGGATTTCTTCCTCACAAGAAAGGACGTTCAACAAAACTAGCCCAGCTCAAAGATGAACCGCGCACAATTATTTTCTACGAATCCCCCCATCGAATCCTTAAAACCCTCCAAGATCTTCAAAACGTTTTTGGCGACCGCAAAGCCGTTATCGGCAGGGAAATGACCAAGAAATTTGAAGAGATGCTTCGAGGAACCCTGTCTTCGCTTCGAGTGACATTATCCTCCCGCCAAATCAAGGGAGAATTCGTCCTTATCGTTGCCGGGACCAAAATCTGACCTCCAGGGCTTGACTTTTGTCAATTTCGTGTGTATATTAGCACTCATTGATAGAGAGTGCTAACAAACGTCAACGCTCTAAATTACCTAAATAAATACAGTTACGCGGTATCAACTTAAAGTTAAGGAGACTTGTATGAAATTACATCCTTTGGCTGACAGAATTGTGGTAAAGCCTGCCGAGGCTGAAGAAAAAACAAAAGGCGGAATTATCCTTCCGGATACTGCCAAAGAGAAGCCGGTGTGGGGCGAGGTGATTGCCGCAGGACCGGGAAAGCTTACGGAAGAAGGGAAGAAAGTTCCGATGGAAGTAAAAGTCGGCGACAAAGTTCTTTACGGAAAATATTCAGGAACAGAAGTCACAGTCGACGGGGAAGAAGTCCTTATCATGCGTGAGAGCGATGTTTTTGCAATCATGCCCAAGTAATTGAAGCAACGAAAAACAAAAATTTAAAAGGAGTGTTAATTTTATGGGAGCAAAAATAATTCAGTATGACTTTGATGCTCGCGCAGCGCTGAAGCGCGGTGTTGACCAGCTCGCCAATGCAGTCAAAGTAACGTTAGGACCGAAAGGCCGGAATGTGGTCATTGATAAGAAGTTCGGTGCACCGACAATTACCAAGGACGGCGTCACCGTTGCAAAGGAAGTCGAACTCGAAGATCCAATTGAAAACATGGGCGCTCAGATGGTTCGCGAGGTCGCGTCAAAGACATCGGATGTTGCAGGCGATGGAACGACGACAGCCACCGTTCTTGCGCAGGCGATTGTTCGTGAAGGGCTGAAGAATGTTACGGCCGGCGCGAATCCGATGGATTTGAAACGCGGCATCGACCTTGCGGTAGCAAGAGTGATTGAGGAATTGAAAAAAATCAGTCGCCCTGTCGAAGGGAAAAAGGAAATTGCACAAGTAGGTTCCATTTCAGCAAACAATGATCCAACAATCGGAAACCTCATCGCGGATGCAATGGACAAAGTCGGCAAAGACGGTGTCATCACTGTTGAGGAAGCAAAAGGGACTGAGACGACGATGGACGTTGTCGAAGGAATGCAATTCGATCGCGGCTATCTCTCACCGTATTTTGTGACGGATGCCGACACGATGGAGTCGGTGCTCGAAGATCCACTCATTCTGATTCATGATAAGAAAATAAGCTCGATGAAAGACCTTCTTCCGATTCTTGAAAAAGCAGCTCAATCGGGCAAGTCTATGGTTCTCATCGCGGAAGAAGTCGAAGGCGAAGCCCTTGCGACCCTCGTCGTGAACAAGATCCGTGGAACGCTCCGCGTCGTTGCAGTGAAAGCTCCCGGTTTCGGCGATCGACGAAAAGCAATGCTCGAAGATATTGCCGTGTTGACGAACGGAACAGTGATCTCGGAAGAGAAAGGGTTCAAACTCGAGAACGCCACGCTTTCGTATTTAGGTACGGCGAAAAAAGTCGTTGTCGACAAAGACAACACCACAATCGTTGAAGGTGCCGGTAAGAAGGACGAGATCAAAAAGCGCATCAATGAGATCAAGGGGCAGATTGAGAAGACGACCTCTGATTACGACAAGGAAAAACTCCAGGAACGTCTCGCAAAGCTTTCAGGCGGTGTTGCCGTGTTGAAAATCGGCGCCTCAACCGAAGTTGAGATGAAAGAGAAGAAAGCACGCGTTGAAGACGCGCTTCATGCAACAAGAGCTGCCGTTGAAGAGGGAATCGTCCCCGGCGGCGGTGTCGCGTATCTGCGCGCTATCCCCAAACTGGATGAAGTGAAAACTTCAAACGAAGACCAAAAGACCGGCGTTGAGATCATCAAACGCGCGCTCGAAGAACCCATTCGCCAGATCGTCGCAAACGCAGGGCTCGAAGGCTCCGTTGTTGTCGATAAAGTGAAGAACGAAAAGGGCAACTTCGGTTTCAATGCATTTACAGAGAAATATGAGAACCTCGTCGAATCCGGCGTCATCGACCCGACAAAGGTTACCCGTATCGCGATTGAAAACGCAGCGAGTGTTGCGGCGTTGTTGCTAACGACTGAAGCGACTATCGTTGAGAAACCGGAAGAGAAAAAGTCAATGCCCTCAATGCCTCCGGGCGGCGGCATGGGCGACATGTACTAAAAAGCATTGCTGTAGAGAAAAAACAAATTCCCCGGATGCGAAAACGCGTTCGGGGATTTTTATTTGAATGAGAATGTTTTATATTGCTGCATATGTTTTAGGCGGCGATGCTCTCTCAACAATCGTAGAGGACTTATTCTATGTCAAAAGATGATGAATTAATTCAAAGAATCTCTGCAATTCAGACAACGCTAAAAAACTATAATCTTGACGGATGGTTGTTATATAATTTTCGGCAATCAAATGTTTTTGCTTCGAAATTGTTGGAACTTCCATCTCATTTAACCCAGATGAGACGATACTTCTACTTTATTCCTGCACAAGGAACGCCGCAGAAACTGGTTCATGGCATCGAACAATACAATCTTGACCATCTCCCCGGGGAAAAAACAGTGTATGTCAGTTGGCAATCGCTCCAGGAAGGTCTAAAAAAAGCTCTCGGCGGAGTGGCGTCTGTTGCGATGGAGTATTCTCCCAACAATGCAATTCCGTATGTTTCAAAAGTCGATGCCGGAACGGTCGAACTCATCCGTTCATTCGGCGTCCAAGTTGTCTCCTCCGCAGACATCGTGCAATATTTCGAAGCCCGCTGGACGGATTGGCAGCGCGCCGATCAGTTTGAAACATCAAAAGTATTGCGAAAGACGGTTGATGTCGCATTCGGATTCATCGGAGAAAGACAGCGCGCCGGACAAAAAGTAACGGAATACGACGTCCAACAGCGAATGGTCCAATACTTCAAGGAGAATAGTCTCGTTATCGACGATGCTCCAAATTGCTCGGTGAACGCCAACGGAGCGAATCCTCACTATGAACCGACAAAGGAAATTTTTTCGGAGGTCAAAAAAGGAGATTGTGTCTTGATCGACCTTTGGGCAAAGAGCAACAAACCGGAAAGCGTATATTCCGATATCACATGGGTGGCGTATGCCGGAGAGAATATCCCCGCCAAGTATCAAAAAGTCTTTGAAATCGTCAAAGGCGCGCGTGATACAGCAGTAGACTATTTAAGGAAAGAATTCGCGAGCGGGCGGAAAATACGAGGATGCGACGTGGATGATATCAGTCGCAAATACATCGCCGACAGAGGTTATGGCGAATATTTTATTCATCGCACCGGCCACAATATCGGCGAGGAAGTTCATGGAAACGGCGCGAACATCGATAACCTGGAGACCCATGACCAGCGCGAAATTATTCCCGAAACGTGTTTTTCCATCGAACCCGGTATTTATCTTCCCGGCGAATTTGGCGTTCGACTGGAAATTGACGTTTACGTGTCGAAAGAAAAGAAAATCATCATACCCGGGGAACCGATCCAACAGGAAATAGTCAAGATTCATTGTTGAGAGGTAATCACGAGGAGCTGTGTCGTGATTCCTCACGGACCGAAACGAAGGAGGCCGTTCGTCAGTTGTTTTGAGAAGATGTTTCACGGTTCAGTGGGCTTACACTTTTCTATTCTTCAGCACCCGTGTCCAATGGACAATTTGTTTTTTCACTTCCTGGGGAGACGTGCTGCCAGCCGACTTCTTGTGTTCGATACTTTTGTGCGGGTCGAGAAGATCGAACACATCTTCTTCAAGTAAGACCGAAAAGTTCTTCAACTCGGGCAATGTGATCTGTGAAAGGCTTTTCTTGTGTTCGATCGCGTGGGCAACAACTTTCCCCGTAATCGCATGAGCATCTCGGAACGGAGTCCCCTTTTTTACAAGATAATCCGCGATCTCAGTGGCAGTCAGAAAATCGTTCTTCAATTCCTCTTCAAACCTGTTCTTTTCAAATTTCGTGTGGACAAGAATGTGGGAGAAAATGAACAGACATTGCCGTGTTGTCGCGACCGCATCGAGGAGCGGGAACTTGTCTTCCTGCATGTCGCGGTTGTAGGCAAGCGGCAGCGCCTTCATTATTGTCAGTATATTTACTAAGTCTCCGAACACCCTTCCCGCTTTTCCGCGAACTAGCTCCGCCATGTCGGGATTCTTTTTCTGCGGCATGATGCTGCTTCCGGTTGTATACGCATCGTCGGTTTTTGCAAAGGCGAATTCTTGCGAGCTCCAGAGCACGATCTCTTCTGCGAGCCTGCTCAGATGGATCATCGCGATGCTGCAAGTGGAAATGAATTCGATAAGGTAGTCGCGGTCGCTTACTGCATCCATGCTGTTTTCAATTACGCCGTCGAACCCGAGCTTGCGTGCAACCATGGCCCGGTCGATTGGGAAGGACGTGCCGGCCAACGCCGCCGCGCCGAGCGGAAGTTTATTCAGCCGTTTGTAACAATCCTGGAGCCGCTCAAAGTC
The DNA here is from genome assembly GCA_963843065.1 of uncultured Bacteroidota bacterium. GTDB lineage: Bacteria > Bacteroidota > Ignavibacteria > UBA10030 > UBA8401 > JAGVPT01. The sequence goes on along the minus strand of CAWJKX010000099.1, from coordinate 4,965 downwards.
GCGCTCGAACATTGAGGTATACGCGAGAAGATGATGTGAGAGATAGACTGGCTGCGCGCGTTGGAGGTGCGTATAGCCCGGCATGATAGTGTCAAAGTATTTCTCAGCCTTGAACAACAAAACGCGTTGAAGCTGCAAGATGAGTTTTTGCATCTCGCGGATTGCGCCTCGAAGATGCAGCCGCTCGTCCAGCGCAACCTGATCGTTCCTGCTGCGCCCTGTGTGAAGTTTCCCTCCGATCGACCCTATTTTTTGGATCAGCCGTTGTTCAATCGCCATGTGAACATCTTCTTTCTCCCACGAAAGCTCAAGTTTCCCTGAGTCAATTTCTTTCGCGATGGCTCTCAATGCGGTTCGAATGCGGCGTGATTCCTCCGATGAAATAATTTTTACCGCGGCAAGCATCTCCACATGGGCGATACTTCCGGCGACATCTTCCTGGTACAATTGCTTATCGAGATCGACGGAGGAAGAGAATTTGAGCGCTATTTCCGACAGCGGTTCTTTAAACCTTCCGCTCCACAACGGCTGTTGATGTGCCATGAACAACTCCTCACTCGAAAGGGTATGATAAAAAAAATACCTGACAGTCTCTTTCGTGACGTCAGGTATAAAAAAGGATTACCGGCAGGTCATTCTCGGACAACCCACACTTTTGCTTTTGCACTGACTTTAGTATGGAGTTTCACCGGTACCTCAAAAATGCCGAGGGTTTTGATTGGTTCTTCAAGCTCGATCGTCCGCTTGTCAACTGTGAACCCTTTTTCCTTCAATGCATCGGCAATCATCTGGGAAGTGACGGAGCCGAACAGCTTGTCGTCTTCGCCGACTTTCATCGGAATTGTCACGGAAAGTTTTTCGAGCTCAACGCCGAGTTTTTCCGCATCCTTAAATTGCTTCTGTTCCTGCCGTTCATGCTGCTTCTTTTCTTCTTCGAGGGCGCGCAGGCTGCTTGTTGTTGCCCGGTACGCTATGCTCCTTGGAATAAGGTAATTCCGTGCGTAGCCGTCTTTTACGGCGACGACTTCGCCGATTTTTCCCAGGCTTTCAAAATCCTGACGTAAAATGACTTTCATACTTTCTCCAGCATTCTTATTGAGTGCAATTTATTTAATGGCATCGGACACAAAGGGGAGCAACGCAAGATGCCGCGCTCGTTTGATCGCCTTCACCAGCTGGCGCTGATGTTTGGCGCATGAACCGGTGATACGCTTTGGAATTATTTTTCCCTGTTCGGTGATGAAGCGGTATAATTTCTTTTCATCCTTGTAATCGATGTAGATCTCTTTCGAGTCGCAGAAACGGCATGTGCGTTTTTTTCGAATTGCATTTGAATCGCGCTTTTCCCGCCGGTCGTCGCCGCCTCGCCGATTTTGACTTTGATGGAACACGGTGATTTCTCCTTTTTAATTTCTATTGCTGTTTTCGAAAAGTTTACAGGAATATTCGTACTCTACAATTGGTTAAATGACGACATCTCCCACGCCGGGTGCAACCGCAGCCGCTTGACTCTTTATGAGTGCAGAAGCAATTTCCTTTGCTTTCAGCGCTTTCTTGTCCAATTGTATCGTCAAATAACGGATAATTTGTTCGTCCAATTGATAGTGCCGGTCCATTTTGGCGATGAGATCGCCGGGGCCTTTGAATTCAAAGAAGGCGTAGAACCCGTTGTTCTTTTTGTCGACGGTGTAGGCGAGGCGTTTTCGGCCCCATTTCTCCAGCGAGCGGACTTCGCCGCCGTTCTTCACGATGATTTCCTTTACTTTTTCGATGACGGCGTCAATCTGGGCGTCTTCGAGCGTAGCATTGACGATGAATGTCGTCTCGTAAATTTTGTGTTCCTTTTCCAACGATGTGCCTCCTATGGACGTGTAATGATGGTCCCATCTCTTTTATGATGGAACAGGGCGTTGAATTTTAAATTAAAAATGAAAAGTTAAAAGTTAAAAACTTACAACCAACTATATTGCTAAAGAAAGAAAACCTATTACTTAAAACTTAATACTGATTTACACTGCACCGTTGTCATCTAAAAATGATTTATTGAAATTGTCCATTGCGAATTCAATTCCATGAATGACCAACGCAAGGACGGCATCGCGTGCATGTGTGATCATTGTTGCTGCCTGCGGGATCTCGTCCTTTTCAAAAGGAGAGAGGACATACGCCGACATCAGCTCTTTTCGATCCTGCGTCGGACATGTCGAGCCTGCAATTCCAACACGCAAACGGGGAAAATTTTCCGTTTGCAACTGATGAATAATCGAAGCGAGCCCGTTATGTCCGCCGTCGCTTCCATCAACTCGAATTCTTAAAGTCCCTAGCGGGAGCTGAAAATCGTCGACGATGATGAGCATATCAGAGGCCGGGACATTGAATTGCTCCATGATTTGAATGACCGCCGCTCCGCTTTCATTCATGTATGTAAGAGGAGTCGCAAGAAGCAAACGCCGGCCTTCGATCGCACACTCAGAAAAAAGAAAATCCCCGTTGCCGTCGAGCATCCGTGAACGCAACGACAGAGACAGCGAAGCCACAACATCGAAACCAACATTGTGCCTTGTCGATGTATATCGTTTGTCGGGATTGCCTAATCCGACAACGCATATTATCTTCTCTGAATCCGCTTCTTCGTCAAAGAATTTCTGCAATGAGGGAGATGCCAATTAAGAAATATTTCTCAAAGAACAAAAAATCTCACTATCGGGTGTTGAATTACTTTTTATCTTCTTTCTTAGCGGGAGCTGCCGGCGCTGTTTTTGCAGCCGGTGCCGCTGCTTTGCCGGCTGGAGCTGTCTTGGCACCCGGCGCCGCTGTTTTCGCTCCGGCAGGTGCTGGTTCCGCGCCTTCTTCACCCTCTTCAGGCTTCTTGCCCTTTGCAATAACCTCTGGCTCGGCAAGAGTTGTTGCGGCTGCCGCGTCAGCGGGCGTTTCCTCTTTCAATATGGTCGGCGGAACGACGGCGACAATCGTGCTGGATTCACTTTCAAGAATCTTCACGTTATCAACCTTGATATCACGGATGTGGACCGACTGATTGATTCCAAGTTCCGTAATATTTACTTCAATATGATCGGGAATAAATTTAGGTAAGCAGGATACTTTGAGTCGGTGCATCACATGCTGAACGGTTCCGCCGTCTTTAACACCTTTCGGCGTACCGCTGAGCATCACAGGCACCTCGATGGTTAATTCTTCATCTGCGCGAACTCCCTGCAGATCGAAGTGGATAGGTAGCTCTGATACGGGGTCGAACTGAACGTTGCGAAGCACACAGGTTTTTGATTCACCGTTGTCGAGCTTGAGGCTCACGATATGAGCTTCCGAGGTATAGATGAGCGGTTTTAATCCAAACGGAGTTGCCGCAATGTGGATATTTTGTTCGCCGCGCGAATAGTATTCGCCCGGAATTTTACCGGATCGCCGCATTGCTTTTATGCGCTTCCTAGTGTGTGTACGGACTTCCGCTTGAAGAACTACTTCTGACATGACTTACTCCTTTAAAAAACTAATCGTCTTGAGTTTTATCTTTATCGACATCAAAAAGCGAGCTGATTGATTTATTGTCGAAGGAACGGTGGATTGCTTCGGCAAAAATCTTGGCGACGGACATGACTTCGATTCTCGGCGATGATTGTTTTAATTGTATGGTATCCGTTACAAGCAATTTCGCTATGTCTGATCTGTTAATGCGCTCCATTGCTTTTCCTGAAAGAATCGGATGTGTACACGCACCATAGACTTCTTTTGCGCCGGCATCTTTCAGGGTCTTCACGGCGCTGGTAAATGTTCCGGCAGTATCGATCAAATCGTCAACGATGAGGACATTTTTTCCTTTTACCTCACCGACGATGTTCATGACTTCTACCTCATTAGGAGCCGGCCTGCGTTTGTCGATCAACACGAGATCGGCATCCAACCTCTTTGCATACGCTCTCGCCATCTTTATTCCTCCCACATCGGGGGAGACCACCGTCAAATCGGAAATTTTTTTCTTTCGATAGTAATCGACAAAAACCACGGACGAATATAAATGGTCGACCGGAATATCAAAAAATCCCTGGATTTGAGGTGCATGCAAATCCATTGTGATAATTCTATCAGCGCCGGATTGTGTCAACAGATTTGCAACGAGTTTTGCCGTAATTGCTACACGGGGTTGATCCTTACGATCCTGCCGCGCGTATCCGAAATAAGGAATGACCGCAGTTACTTTTCGTGCTGACGCTCGTTTTGCCGCGTCAATCGCGAGCAGAAGCTCCATCAAATTGTCTGCGGGTGGATTCGTCGGTTGAATAATGTAGACGTCGGCGCCGCGGACATTGTCAATGAACTTTACCCAAATCTCGCCGTCGCTGAAGTTGCGAATATCAATCCCGCCCAGTTCTTCGCCGAGATTTTTCGAAATCTGCTCGGCCAATTGGGGGTTTGCCCTGCCGGAAAAAATCTTTAATCGATACATGCGACGTTCACTTTATCAAACGAACTGGAGTATCGGCACAGCCGACCGGTTTTTTTTGTCTCTGCAATGGCGGAAAACTCTCAATGAATTTTCTTTTAAGCCTATAAATATAATAAATCCCGCAAAAAGAGTCAATAATTTTTTAGGTAAAGAATATGGCGTTGACGAAGGAGTCGGATATTGTCTGAGGAGTATCTGCGAGAAAGCATCTGCAACGAAATTTGAAAGTGATGATATCACTTTGCACCATGATATCACGCAGTTACCGCAGTCCTATCCTTGACATTCATACCTTCGTTGGCTATTTTCTTACTGGATTTTTATGGATGAAATCATTGAACGTGCTTTCCAAGTCTCGACGCCGTCGGGAGTTGAATTGTATGGCGACATTAGATGGAAAGAAGGGATGTCGGATTCGGCGGGCAGAAAATTGCCGGTCATTATTGTCTGCCATGGCTTTAAGGCGTTCAAGGATTGGGGGCCGTTTCTGAGTATGTTGGTAT
>CAWJKX010000098.1:0-5867 GCA_963843065.1 uncultured Bacteroidota bacterium | reverse complement strand
CTGAACGAAGTAAATGATACATAACAATAAACATTTCATATGAGTGGTTTTGACGTACTAACGTCAACTCTCGGGACAATAGCGTCATAGTCCGGATACGATACTGTATTTGTGTAGGAAAGGCGTGCATCAAACCATGAGAATGGTTTATACCGAAGATTGACGTCCGGCAGCCAATACCCGTGGTAGAGCGCAACGGTTGTATCCTTGTGAGTGTAGTCCGTGTAGAAAAGAACTCCTTCGATACCCTGCGGAGCCGTATATGATGTTTGAAGACCCTGGTATCGCACACCGGGAATAAAGGTCAGTTCGGGACCGACATTTATGGTCGCCATGACGTATGCGGCATTCTGATCTTCAAAGCCAGAATAATTGTTCGTCGTCGACAGATAGTTGTTTCGCGCATAGCCTTCTTGGGCGCCCGGGACCGTGGCAATTAACGCAGCGTTATTTTTCAGAAGATTCGCCACCTGGGAGAGCATACTGAAATTCTGCGGTGCAACCATCGTATAATTTCCATCCAGAAATTTCCCGTAACTGAAATTTGGATCAATGAAGCTCGTGATGGGTATACCTCTGTTTACGTATCCGCTCGTTGCGGGGAAGTATGAAGCGATCATGTTATTGACGTAGATTGAACTGGACGAACCGAAGCCCGCTTCGTTGCTGAATTGCTCAGATTCATTCGATCGTGTCTGATATCGATATTTCCCCCCAAACTTCACGACGGAAGTGACCACATCCGAAAGGTTCACTGGCACGTCCAAATCCAACGACGCCGTTAGCGCGCGTTCTTTTGCAAAACTATCGGTGTTCGAAACAGAATTGAGATCCGTTGCCGGCAAACTATCGTTTGCCGCCTTCACGATAGCGAGGGGGTTGATATTTGCGACGTTAGTAAATTGGTTGATGCCTGCCGACTGCTGGATAAAGTTTACTGACCAGTCATTTGGGTTTTTGGTTTCAGAGTATGTGTGAGATAGTCTTGCGTCCACGTGAAAAATGGGAAGCTGCTGTTCAAAGTTGAGTGTATTGGTGAGCATGTTCACCGTGCTCGCCGTGCCTGAAAGAGTATAGCTGTGTTGGTTCGTCGTAGATCCCTGATTAGTAATAAATGATTCTGCGCGGCCTTGAGAGTATGTCGTCCCCGAACTTACAAAATTGGAAAAAGTGATTTTTCCCTCAGGCAGTCTGTAATCCAAATTCACGACGCCGTTCGCGCGCTGTCTATCCCTGTCGATGTAATTCAGATTGACGGCAGTCGTTACGTAGTTGACGAAATCCTCTCCATTGTGATCGTAGCTCGCCCCCAGTTCATTGGAAGTCAGGTTGCGTCTCTCCAGATCTGCCTGAACAAAAACTCCAAAGAGTTGATCCAAGAATCGGCCATCAATACTACCAACATATTTATAGTTGTCATATTTGTGATACGCATCCGGCAAATTGTTGTACCCTCCTTGCGCGAGAAGCTCCACGCCCAGCCCTTCTTTTTCTTCTTTCGCTTCTCTCATTTTGAAGTTCACCGTCCCGCCCAGCACGTCAGCATCCTGATCGGGTGTCACGGTTTTTGACACCTCAATACCTTCAAGCATGTTTGGCGAAATCATGCTCAAGTCGGTGCTCCGATCGCTGGAGTTTGATGAGGCCATTCTGACACCATCGACCTCGATCACATTGTATTCTTGGTTGAAGGCCTCGGATGACAACCTCACTCCCTTCCCCGCCGTTTCTCAGAATGGAAACACCGGGAAGCCGCCCTACCGATTCGGCAGCATTGGCATCCGGCAGCTCCTGAATTCGCGCAGCCGAAACAACACTGACGATTTGCTGCGACGAAAGCTGCGTGTTAATCGCCTCATTCTGACCAGCCGCCTGGGCAGTGACCACGACAACCTCACCTTGGATTCCCACGCCTGCGAGCTTGAAATCCTGTTTGAGTTCAGCACCAGCCGCAACCTGAACGCTGGCTGAAGCCGGCTCATAGCCGATATACGTTGCACGAACCGTGTAGGAGCCCGCAGGTACGTTTCGGATTGTGTACTTGCCGTCGACGTCTGTCGACGCACCGAGACTGGTTCCTACAAGGACAACGGTAGTGCCGGGAAGTACCTTCGCCGGTTTTAGAATCTTTTACGATACCGACAATATTCGATTCCGATGCTGCTGCCGCAAAGGAACTGAGCATTGCCGAAATCAGTGCTACATGGAGGGAAACGAGAAAAGTTCTTTTACGCATAGTGTTCTCTTTCAACTTTTTATCGTATTGAAAAAGGCTTTGTGGCTTACGGTTGATTCTGAAGATTTAGATACATCGTGTGATTTCTTTTGGATCATTATCTCTTAACGTAGCATCATGAAGTGCGTTCGTGCGACAGCGTCTCCTTAACATCGTGAACAGGGAACTCTGATTTCTGTTTATCCTTGCCCCTCAAGCATTACATTTCCTGAAATGGCTTCAGGGTCCACCGTAGAGTCATCGGGCATCGCCACACTGTCACTGACGAGAGAACTTGCGCCAACGATCGCCGCTTCACCGTCTTTCAATTGAGATTGCAGGATGACGGCCTTTCGCTTGTGAAGCTTCAGAACATTTTCATTAAATGACTTTATCGTTGGTTCGAGCAAAAAATCGCCTGCGTGCATCAAACCTCCCGAGAGGATAATAGCCTCTGGGTCGAATACGGCGACCGTATTTGAAAGCACTCGTCCAAGAATATTTCCTGTACGTTCAAAGGCCTCTATCGCAATAGGGTCGCCTCGGCGTGCAAGCTCGTGAGTCTTTTCTGCTGTAAGCTGATTAAAGCTAATCTCCCGCAGCTCTGTTTCCCCGGTGGAGTGCGCCATCAATTCAAAAACGGTTCGGCGGATGCCCGTTGCAGAAACATACGTCTCAACACAGCCTCGCCTCTTGCAGCCGCACAAGCGTCCTCCCGGTTCGATAATCATGTGGCCGAGTTCTCCGGCAACGCCGTTCTCACCGTACAGCAGGCGGCCGTCTACAACGATGCCGGCACCCAATCCGGTTCCCATCGTAATGACGACGAAATCTTTCATACCTTTTGCCAAACCGAACTTCATCTCTCCGAGCGCCGCGGCATTACTGTCGTTGGTAAGAACGATCGGGAGATCAAGGTCCGGCTTCAATAAGTTCACAATGTCGACTGTCCCCCATTGAAGATTTGCGGGGCTTTGAATCGTGCCTTCTCGGTGGCGTGCGGCCGGTGCCGCAATGCCAATTCCGCCAATTGCTCTTACGGCTCCCCGTTTTGAGAGAGTTCAGTTATTCCGTCAACCACCTCGCCCTGAAGTCCTCGATCGATTGACATCCTTGGTCTGAAATTTTATTTTTTCAATGCATTCCCCGTCGCCGGCCACAATGCCCAGAACCGTATTTGTTCCGCCGATATCGATACCGATTGTAAACTTATGACGTTGCATGTATTTCGTGTTCATCTAGATGATAATTCTGAAATCAGTGAAAATCTTTCGAATGGACAACGCGGCGGCGCCAAGAAGCGGCGGATTGTCGGTCAGCGAAGTCGGCAGAATAAAAGTATTCCGCTGCTTGCCGAAAAAACCCCGTTTATACACCGTGTCCATGATGACAGGATAAATCGTCTTCCATACTTTAACGACAGAGCCGCCGATGATGATATGTTGCGGATCAATGGTCCGGATGATATTCGCTATTCCTAATCCTATGTATTCCGCAGATTTTCGCAATGCCTCGATTGCGTTCGCGTCCCCTTGTTGTGCAAGAGCGATGAGATCTTCCGTTTCGATTTTATCGCTATGATTTTCCTTGATTCCATTACGGCGTAAATAATAATTTATGGTCGCGCGGTCCGACGCATACATTTCCCAGCATCCTTTATTGCCGCATGAACATGGTTCACCCCCTTCGATGAGGGTCATGTGTCCATATTCCCCGGCTGCATGAGAGCTGCCGCTCAGGATGTGGTTATCAACAACAATCCCCGCTCCGATGCCGGCGCCGATCGAGAGAAAAATAAAATTCGAAGACGTGATTCCATGTTTACCCAACACTAGCTCTGCTAGGGCCGAAGCCTTCGCGTCATTCTCAACGGTAATGAGTTCGATTTCCGGACTGATCTCTTGTGCTATCGAACCGATATCCAGGTCCTGCCAGCCAAGATTAGAAGAATAGACAACGCGGGAGTGAGCCGAATCGACAATTCCAGCAACGGAAATTCCGATACCGCGTAAAGAGCGGGATTGAAATTTTAGATGCATCTTCTTGAGTGAATCGAGACAGAAAGAAATAAACGCTTCTGGATCGCGCGGCTTTGTTTCAATCATTACTTTGTTGATCAAGGTGCCGTCGATATCGACGATAGCGAGCGTGGTGTGAACTGAATCTATGTAAATTGCCCCCACAAAATTCTTCTCACGCTTAATGCTGAGATCCAGCGGGTTTCTCCCCACGACTTGATTTTTCACAACCTCTTCTTTGACCAAATCCTCTTGGAGAAGAGATGAAACGATATTTGAGACGGTGCTTTTATTAAGGCCAGTGATTTCAGAAATACGAGTACGTGAGATCGGTTGTTTTTCTCGGACGGCGTTAAGAATAATTGCCCTATTAATATTTCGACCAACTTTTGGATTAATACTTGTGATTTGGTCGTATCTTTTTTTCATCCGTCGGATGATTCTCTGCAATTAATTCATCGTTTCAACAAACTAATTAACTTAGCTTTTTCGCATATTTTAGCCAAATATGACAAGCTATTAGTTTGTTGTATAAACAAACTAATTCGATAATAGGCCTTTCTTTTCATATTGTCAAGTACTTTTTAAAATAATTTCGTGCGTATTTAATATGATCGCACTCTGCGATGAGAACAGGTCTTCCCTATGAGTATAAGCGATCCTTAATTGTGAAAATACGCAAACTCCTCTCCCACTATTTGCGATCCGCCTCATCTTCTTGAATCCAATGCCTTATTGGTGGCGCGCTATTTTAATCCGAACATGATGAATAACAATCCTTCTTTCTGACCAAAGCAGCGACTTCGTCCTTTCTGTTGGATTGACGAATCATCGGGGCGCAACCGGTGTGGCCGTGCAAAGAAGCCTGCTAACGATTTTTTTAATGTACGGTTAAGTGAAGCGAACAATGCCCGAAGAGCTTAAATGCAGGGAAGAATAATCAAAAATGGATTGTATGAAGATGAAGGGATCTACCGCGAGAGCGGACGACTTAAGCAAATCAATCCGCGATGGATGTGCTCGGTCTTACGAATGAGTACCTTTTGGATGCGTGTAAAGAGATTGTGTGGAGGGGTTCAAACATCTCATACAACACCAACCCGGTTGCCCCCAATGCAACTGCTTCTTCTCCTCTGGTTGCAGCCCTCACCTGTACGGCTTCGGCGGGAACAGACAACAAATCTTTATGGATAGTCTCCCTCACCTGGTCGATGAGTTTCGGATAACATTGCGAGAGCTTTCCACCGATGATAATCAATTCCGGGTTCAACGTGTTGATGAGGTTGATACTAAGGTTGCTGAGGAGTGAAGCACACTCCCGGATAATTTCTATCGCAGTCCTGTCGCCATTCCCCGCTTTATCAGCAATTGTCGCCACGGACACCTGCTCGTCGGCGCCCCCCAAATTACTCCTTCGGTAGCTCTCGACAATGTTTGTGTCCGTGAGAATTTGACCGAAAATCGACTGGCCGTTATACATTAGCGGGAACTGCTCTTTATAAAATGAAGCCGGCTCCAATTCAGTGTATCCGATTTCCCCGGCACTGGAAGTAAAACCCCGATGCAAGTGTCCGTTGATCATAATTCCCGCACCGAGACCATCGCCAATAAATAGATATACAAGATTCTTAATT
>CAWJKX010000097.1:0-3664 GCA_963843065.1 uncultured Bacteroidota bacterium | reverse complement strand
TACGCTAAAGAAACTAATTACGTATTGCTAAACAAACCCGTATCGTTCTCGAATGATGTCTTCCCAATCATAAAAAAACACTGCTTGCCATGTCATGCCTCGGACAGTGAAAACCCGAGTGAATTCTTCATGGAATCGTTTCCCGATATTATGAAAGGGGGGAAACACGGAACACCGATCATCCCTAAAAATGGAGATGGGAGCATTCTTGTACAGAAAATTAAGCCGGCTCCTCCGTTCGGTGATCAGATGCCGTTGATGACAAAGAAAAAGTTGACGGATGAGGAAATTGAAATTATTAAGAAATGGATCGACCAAGGAGCGAAAAAAAAATAGAGGCTTTTTCGGGCACGCATCATCATATTTTACCGCCAAGGCGCAAAGAATACAGAGAATTATGGCCCAACAAAAAAGCTTCGGAAATATTCCGAAGCTTTTTTGCTTGTTGGACCGGCGTTGGTGGATTCATCCGTCTCTGTAATAGTTACGAAAGTGTCATCATTGGACAGAATACTTCATCGCCTTCTATGCTCCCTGTTTTACTTTCAACACGACAAAGCTGACATCGTCATCCTGCGGTCTGCCGTTTGCCCACTGCTCGCCGATCCTTGAAAAGTGCTCGATCATTTCCTGCGGCGGTTTGCCTCCTGCCTCCATAACAATTTCTTTCACGCGCGGATATCCGAGTGTTTCTTGTTCATCGTTGAACATCTCAGGGAAGCCATCGCTCATCAGGACTATCGTATCGCCGGCAAAGAGATCCACTTTTCGTTCCTCGTACGGAAAATCGAGAAAGGCGCCTAATGGCATTCCTTTGAGTGTCACTTCTTCGATTTCTCGCGTTGCCGCTCTATAAATGAGCGGAGAGGGCATTCCCGCTGACGACACGACGGCGGTCTTGTCTTTGATGCGGAGAAGGAGCATTGACATGAACATCGACCTCATGTTCAGCTTTTTAATGCTATCAGTCAACTTTTCAAAAATGTCCAGCAACTTCGGGGTATCGGAAAAACCATTGAAGAGACTTTTTGCAGCGACGACCATGGTTCCCGCTTTTGCACCGTGGCCCGTTGCATCGCCGAGCGCGACGGTAAGAGTTCCATCATGGCCGACAGCAAAGTCGTAGTAATCGCCTCCAATTTCTGTAGCCGTTTTCATGTACACGGCAATCTCAAGTCCGGGAATAGCGGGAACTGTGCCCGGCAGCATCGATAGTTGTAATGTGCGAGCCTCTTCAAGCTCCTGTGTTTTCCTGGCGTTATCGGCTTCAAGCACCCTCCGCGAAATTTCCATTTCACGCGCCACCCTCTGTTCAGTTTGTATCCGTTCGGCAATTTCTTCCGCCAACGAAATGTTTTCAAGTGCAGTAGCCGCCTGGGTCGCAACGGAAGCCAGCATTCGTTGATCCTCGTTTGAGTATGGCTCTTCTGAAAACCGTGAACCCAAAATAAGCAACCCTGCCAAACGCCCTCCCCGTCCCACCATCGGGACGATACTTTCGGGATGAAGCGGCGCTAATATCGAAACCCCCGAATTGTTTTTCTTTACCATCGAAGCATAATCCGAGGAGTGGCTATGGCCGGTCAACTCGGTCAGGAAAGGAAGCTGCGGAGAAAGTGCTTGTATCTCTTTGGGAACGGTGCCTGAAACGGCTTCAAGCGAGCCGTTAGCGAAACGAAGATAAATAACCAGAGAATTAGGGTGGAGTGCCTGCGTGAGATGTTGTTCCAACAATTCCGCCAATTCGCGGCGATCCATTGCGGCAGCCGATTCTTCCGCCAGATTTTCCAATATGACGCGAGCATCATAGGCGCTGCGGAAAAAAGCCCGATCGATTGTCCCGCTCACTCGCCTGTGAACCGACGTCCCTCCCCACAAGAGTATAGTTCCGAAGACAGACCCGAGAACGATTGCAAACGACGGGGCGATCTGGACAGAAGCCTGCAAATAACTGGGCAAAGAGAATGCAAAAAGGAGGATCAAACCGATGCTCATAAGCGAAAGAAGAAAAGTGAAGCCGCGCTGCACCAACAGATAGCGGGCGCTTCTCTTGAGCAAAACGGGTATATCAAGAACTCGGTGCTTGACCACAGCGTATGCAAATGAAAGAGGGAAGAGAAAGAGAAGCAACACGAGTAACGTGGCAAGCAAAATATCCGTATGAAATCCAAAAAAATTCTCCGCGCCGGCTCGAAGCAGACTAGGAGTGATGCCGACCACCGAGCCCCAAAAAATAACGCGAATTTTTTTCCGTACTTCCGGATCATGCCCCTGCGCAAAATTCATCCCGAGTGAAAGCATGCCCAGGACGAACAGCGCTATCGTAGTAATAAAAGTGATCTTTCCGGATAAAATATTTCCCGCAATGGCGTGAAACGGCGGAGGAAGAAACGTCTGGCCAGTCCGAAAACCGGTTACGGCAAAAGACATCCCAATGATTAACGACATCCATTTCAGCCAGGGGATACGACGATCGATTGGAGCGCGGATAGGAAAAACCGCGAAGAAGCAATAGAAAAAGAGAAGCAAGCATGCTGCTGAAAATTGCTTTGTACCCCATGGTAAATGGACGCAACGCCGGAGCTATTGCCATGTTGTTGGTAATAGAAGGCGACGCAATAAAGCTTCCGCATATGAGAGCTAAGAGCCAGACGACAGGGTCTTCGACACGGAGGAACAAGACGATCAGCCCGACGACGACGAACGGAAGTGGAAATAACCTGATAACCTCACCGGCAAGGTACTCCAAACTTCCTTCGCCCGTTGCCGATTGCCGCAACCGGAAAACTCCTATAACTTGAAGAGGCGACTTAACCCCCGGACGGTTGACACTCAAATCGATGGAGTCTCCCGGTTGGTGTTGATTCCATACGGTGAAAAGGTAGCTGTCGTCATCAATCGGATGGCCATTGAAGGCAAAAATTTCATCACCCTTGAGTAATCCGGCCGTCTCTGCCGGACTTCCCCGATAAACGCTTTTCACACTTTGGACACTTTTAGCCTTGATGAAATCAGTATCAAACCCAAGTTCAACCGAAGGAGTCTGAGATTTCGCCTGTGCATCAACCATCCAGAGAACACTGTACAAAAGCGTCGAAGCAGCATAAATAATTGCAACGGCAAGTATAAACAGATGTACACACCGGGATGAAGCTATTTCAGGCGTTTTCATTTGCACAGCCCTTCCAATCTTCCCACGGAGGAGACACAAAATGCCCTAGTGCAGTTACTGGAAACATTAACCTCGATGAAGCATTGACGAAATTTCTGCACATCTCGATTCATTCTTCAATTCTGACGGAATAAAGATTTTTTCCTTTTGCGTTTTTTCGAATGACGATCCTGTCTCCCTTCGCTAAGCCCGGCCACCGGACGAAATAGTGATCATGCGGCTCTTCCGGACCGCGACACTCACAATGGTACGATTCTACGAAAGCTTTCCTTTCTTTAACGCCAACGTTTACCGAAAATGGAGTGCCGATGGACGGGAAAAAATGCAGTTTATTCTTTACGATAAGAAAATAATGCTGCGCCGCCTCTTCCGATGAGATTTTTCGTTCGTAGATGTTTCCCATTCTATCCTCCTAAAAGTTATGTTTGATCACCGCGTCCCGGTAATCCGAAGAGTTGACGAATCTGGAGTTGTGAGTATCAGCCTGAGAAC
>CAWJKX010000096.1:0-6378 GCA_963843065.1 uncultured Bacteroidota bacterium | reverse complement strand
GCAAGAAAGAGTTTTGATGTAGTAACCCCGATTTTCCAAACGAAGGTCGGGGTTTTTTATTGAATATCTGATGTTACGCAGAGTTTAAAAGCTTTGCCACCAAAACACTAAGACCCAAAGACTTCTTTAGGAAAGCTTCACGGTTGTTAAGTCCATTACTAAATAAGTTGTTTTTCTTGGTGATTTTGTGACTTCGTGGCGATACAATTGGGCTTTTGCGTAACATGAGTGAATATGTAGAAAAAAGTATTTTTTCCATCCATGAATTATCAATGAAAGGAATTAAACCTATGAGCAACAGACAATCATTTGTGCGATACGGCGCAGCGTTTCTGTTGGTTTTCGTCGCGGCATTCTCTCGCTTGTTGCCGCATCCAGCAAACTTCACTGCGATCGCGGCAATCGCTCTTTTTGGCGGTGTTTACCTTGAAAAAAGGTTCGCCGTTGTCATCCCAATTTTGGCGATGTTGATCAGCGATTACTTCATCGGCTTTTACAGCGGGATGTATTGGGTCTACGGCAGTTTTGTGCTCATCGGATTGATCGGTGTATGGTTGAGGAATCACAAAAAGCCGCTGTACATTCTCGGCGGGACTTTTGTAAGCTCGATCGTGTTTTTTGTGATCACAAATTTTGGAGTATGGATGACTCCCGTATCGATGTATGCGCCAACGTGGGCCGGACTGCTGGAATGTTATGGCTTGGCAATTCCATTTTTCCGCAACACCCTCAGCGGCGACCTCTTTTTTGTCGCAGTCATGTTCGCTTCGTATGAAGGATTGCTCATAGTATTAAAGAAGGAGCGGACCGAGCGATCTGTAATTGGATGACGGTCCAGCGTAACCGTTCTTTTCTATAAAGATGTTGGTGTCCCGTCCCGCTCGCAGCGAGACGGGATGAAAAGGGAATTCCGTGAACTCTGTTCTGCCCCCGGCGGAACGGAGAAGTCGGAAGCTGACCCGCAACTGTGATCCCGAAAAAGAATTTGTCCCAAGGCCACTGACCGAGTTAATCGGGCGGGAAGGCGGGACGGAAATAGGGAAAGCCAGGAGACCTGCCAGCATCATTTTCAATATCCTTCGTGGAGTGAGGATAGATTGTGCAGTTATGTATTGTCCCAATCTTTCTTTGAGAAGGTTGGGATTTTTTATTTTTTAAATAGGCAAAATCATGGTCAAATATTTTCTTCTTCTCCTGCTGTGCATATCGGCATCTTATGCCCAGCAAGATTCGCTGATTCTTAAAAGTGATAGTACAAAAATGTATCCGTTAAAAGAAATAATGGTAACAGCGACCAGGTCTCAAAAAAATCCGGATGACGTAGGAAGAAGTGTTACGGTGATAACGGACGATCAGATGAAAAATTCTACCTACCAAAGCGTTGGGGAGTTACTCGGGCAGCAGGAAGGAATTTATATGGTCGGAACCGGGCAAAATCCTGGTACAAACCAAAGCATCTTTATGCGGGGAACGGCGAGCAACCAGACAGCGATTATGATTGACAATGTGCGGTTCACCGATCCTGCGACACCGAATAGTGCTCCTGATCTATCGGAACTTTCTTCGTTAGGCGTCGATCAGATTGAAATTGTAAGAGGTTCTCATAGCACACTGTATGGCTCGTCTGCTGTGGGAGGCGTGATTAATTTTATCACACGCGAAGGCAGCAGTGCTCCTGGCATTCATGCCGATGCGGATATTGCTACGGGAACGTTTGGCTCAAAAACTTCCGACCTGTCTGAAAGTCTTTTGTTAAACTATACGGATAGTAAAGGTTTTTATTGTACTGCCGGTTTTGACAATCTTGTTACAAAAGGACTTGATGCCACTATCGATACCGTTACTAATCGCGATACTCTTCAAAATCGACATAGAGATAATTTTGCTAAAACAGATGCCTTCGGCAAACTTGGATATCAATCTGACGACGTGAATATATATTTTTCATACAGAAATACAGCACAAAAAGCGGATCTTCCTCATGCTGCATTTGAGGACGACCCGGATTACACATCGGATGTCAACCGGAATTTTTATACGTACGGAGCGAGCTATAAGATCGCCGACGATGTTCAATTGAAATACATGGGGGGTTATTCAAATCTAAAACGAAATATTGTCGATGATTCGTCAATGATATTTCCCTCCACGTTTAGTAACGATACATATAAAGGAACAATGGGCACAAATGAAATTCAAACCAACTTTAAAGACAATACTGTGGATGCTGTGATAGGCGCCGGGTTATACAAAGAAACGATGACTGCGAGTACGTATTATTACAACGGTGTCTATGACTATGAATTGAACTCGAATATTGATTCTTTGAACATTCATTCGTTAACAAAAAGTATTTTTTTCCATTTTGATGTAACTGGTCCATTAACAGACGGAATTCTATCTAACTTCGCACTGGCCGGCGGAATGCGGTTAGCAAAACAGAGTAGTTTTGGAAATAATGTTACGTATGAGATTAATCCATCATACAAGATTGCAGAGAAGAGTTTGCTCTATTTTTCTTATTCGACAGGATTTAATGCTCCTTCACTCTATGAATTATTTTCCCCCAACCAGGACGGTTATGATCTAAACATCACACTAGGGAACAAAAACTTAAAGGCGGAAAACTCGATTTCGTTCGAAATTGGTGTAAAACAATCTGTAGGAAACGGAGTGAATTGTTCTCTCGCTTACTTTAATACTGTAGTAAAACATTATATCGATTATGTGTATTTATGGAATAAGAATATTGATTCATTGGAAGGAGATACCTACCTCAACATAGGGACACAAACAAGCAGCGGTATTGAATTAAATGTGAAGGACAGATTAAACTCCCGGTTATTTTTCGAAAGCAATATCAGTCTTATCACTGGAAGCTTGACCTATAATCCTTCGGATATTAATTATTTACAAACGGGGGGGAACGAAGTGCAATTATTCAGTAATGGTGCATTTCTGACTAACCAAGTAGAATCGATGAAACTGGTAAGGAGGCCAAGTACTGCAAACGTAAGTCTGACATACCTGCCGATTGACATGCTAATATTAAGAATGGATTTGAAAATTGTCAGTTCAAGAAATGATACTTATTACGATTCAAATCTTGGACCGTATGGTGCTTTAACGAGCATCCCTTTGTCGAGTTATACGCTGGTGGACTTTTCTCAAAAATTAATTATTAATAGCGATGTTTTTATTAGTGGAAAGATCGAAAATATTTTCAATGTCCAGTATTCAGAAATTCTGGGATACACGTCAAGAGGCCGAGGGTTTTATCTCAGTGTCAACTATAAAATATAAGTTGGGAGCCTTTTCAAGAATGAGGAATCGTTGTTGTAGAGTTATCTTGCCCAATATTTCGACATCTCACGATTTTATAGATACGGATCCGACATCTTTGGATAAAAGAAAAGTGTAACACTCCCCGCCGTCTTTTTATTTTCACCACTTCTTTCTATATTCTAGTGTAAGCGTAATTTATCAACGAGTTACGATTGCCGGTCGTTTCACTCGCTCTCAATCTCAAACATGATACAGGAGCATCGTACCGTTTTTCAGAAGTACCGCATCCAAATGAAATGAAAAACTCATGATCAAACGATAGAGGGTTGATGGTAAATCTAATCGAAAAACTGAAAAATGGAGTTATCGTTCTGTGCCATGCTGAAGGGGATGAACCATTCAATTTCCCCAATTACATCGCTGCATTTGCGAAGGCCGCGGAAATGGGGGGCGCTGTGGGCATCCGAGTGCAGGGATTTGATAACATTAAATCAGTGCGCTCAACTGTTAAGCTCCCAATCATTGGCATTTCGAGGGGGAGTTACGACGACGGATGGGCATTGATCACGCCGGATGTCTCCGACGTTAACCACCTCATCAGCGCCGGAGCCGACATCGTTGCATTGGATGTAACCCAACGCTTTCGCCCAAACGGAATGGACGGATTTGAATTCCTTGAGCTGCTCCGCAAACGATACAGAATTCCGCTTATTGCCGATGTATCTACATATATTGAAGGTGTCCGCGCAGCGGAACTGGGTGCGGACATGATTGCGACAACACTGTCAGGGTACACACAGGTACACAGAAGATAGGGCGGATGATTTTCCCGACTTTAATTTAATTGAACGTCTTACTGCGGAGGTGCATATTCCAGTTATCGCCGAAGGAAGAATTTGGAGCCCGAGCGAAGCCGCCCATGCACTAAAATGCGGGGCGTATGCGGTAGTTGTGGGTTCTGCTATCACCCGTCCGCGTGTTATTACACAGCGATTTGTCGAAGTGCTGAAGAATTCGCGGATCAATGTATCTCAATGATCAATTTTTTTCGTGATCACCGCAAGAAATAAGTGGAATGTTTTTGCTATGAAACTTCAAACGATCCGTATGCTTTTTGCTCGACATCGCTGTAATAGGTTTTGAACAATGCGATGAACTGAAAGGAGGCTCGAATGCCTTTTTGTCCAAGTTGTAAAACAGAGTACATAGCAGGCATAGCACAATGCAGCGACTGCAACCTTGCCCTGGTCGACCATTTGCCCGAAGAACAATCCATTGAGTATGAAAAATGCGCAAATTGCTTTGAATCCGTCGCGGGCGAAGAGTGAATTTTGCGTTCATTGCGGAGTCATATTGTCGGAAGATAATTTTTTCTGCGAGAGGCATCCGGAGTCTACGGCAATTGCCGTGTGTGTTATTTGCCGGCGGCTGATGTGCGAAGGTTGCGCAAAGAAGAAAGGAGTAAAAATGCTCTGCGACGAACACAAAAAAGTCGAAATTTCCGAGGACTGGGCAGTGGCGTTTCAATCAGTCGATTATTATGAGGCAAATATTGTCCGCGGCAAGCTTGAAAGTGCAGGGATCACCGTGAACCCACGCAACAATGCCAGTATTGGATTTATTGCCGATGGTTTCATCGAGGGTCCTATTGGCCGATCTATCCTCAAATACCCGGTAAAAGTTTTTGTTCCTCTCGATCAATATCTTACCGCGATTGAAATCGTCAAAGAAGAGTTCCCACCGGAAAGCTCATGAAGAACGGTATTGCTTTCGGTCCGAGTGGATGGCGGGGGATGCTTGGTGATGATTGTACGGAAGAAAATGTTGCTCGTATTGCACATGCTTTCGTTCGTTATCTCTTTCAACAACATCTCTCTGCCGAAATATTCAAGGTGGCAATTGGATTCGATGGCCGAACAAGCTCTAGGGAGTTTGCCTATCTTATTGCGAAAGTTTTAGCGGAAAATGGTGTTGATGTCCTGTTAAGTTCCAGAGTTGTGCCGACGCCCGCGCTTTCGTTCGCAACGTTACACAATGGCTGCACATCAGGAATTATGGTGACTGGAGGCAACCTTCCGTCGGAATACAATGGTATAGAATTCAAGGGGACGTACGGCGGGCCGTTTACATCGGAAGCAACGACCAAGGTTGAAGCTTTTCTTTCCAACATAATTCAAGAGCCGACAGGACTCTCAAAGCCATCCAAAAAAGAAATTATCCCGAAAGATTTTCTTCCCGATTATCTTTCTCATCTCGAAACAATTATTGATTTATCTGCGCTCCGCTCATTTGCTGAGAATCCAAGAAACAATGCAAACGTGCTCATCGATTCAATGGGAGGAGCAGGGCAAACTATCATCGAAGACATTCTTGTCGGTTGCGGATGGCGCGCACAGACATTGTTCGGTACACCTGAGAACCGGTTCTTTGACCGAAGGCCGGAATCCGTGCCGATGAACCTCGGCGCTTTGAAATACAATGTTGCGGTGGTCGATGCACAATTCGGGATCGCAACAGACGGCGACGGAAGCCGATGCAGCGTCGTCTACAATGATGGAGAATGGATGAACACACAAGACACCATGCTGGCACTCTTGTGGCATTTGCATGACCAGAAGGGGTGGCGAGGAAACATTCTAAAGTCCGCAGCTATGACAGACAAGGTAAAACGATTGTGCAACAGTTGGAAAATACCACTCGTCGATCTTGGCTTTGGAAGGGGCGTTGAAGAAATGCTAAAGGTTGAGTGGATGCTTGGCATTATGGGAAGGGGGGGATTTTGTTACGGCAGACATATTCCCGAATGCGATGGAATTCTATCCGGCCTTTTTGTCGCCGAGATGATTGCTAAAAGTGTGAAGCCTCTGCATGAAATCATTCAGGAAATTTGGAATACCGTAGGGCGCGTTTACTGCGATAGCGTAGATATGAAGTACGATGCGTTCTCCGCTAATCAGGCGATTAAAGGGATACTTAATTCTCCGCCAAAGGATCTAACCTCCATAGGCAAATATCACCTGGAAAAGTACGAGTCTAAGGGAAGAATCTTTGGGAGTAATACGCAACCGAACGAAAGGAGAGGTAAAAAACATA
>CAWJKX010000095.1:0-10992 GCA_963843065.1 uncultured Bacteroidota bacterium | reverse complement strand
GACTCTCGACGCCATAATATGTAAATTTCCGCAGATGCCAAATTTTGCCTGGCTAATCCGTTCACGCCGAAACTCACCAAACCAAGCATGGAAAACACGATCCTGACCATCGAGAACCTTCGCGCGAATTCCCTCTTTAAGTATATCAGCGATAACGACCTCTCGAAGATTTCCAAAACCATGAAGGAAGAGAGGTTTAGTGCCGGGACGATCATATTCAACGAGAATACTCGCGGCGAACGGCTCTATCTGATCCTCGACGGAAGGGTGAAAATCTCCAAAATCACAAAATTCGGGATGGAAACTCCGCTCGCTATCCTCGGAAAAGGGGAATTTTTTGGAGAGATGGAACTCATTGAGGACCAGAACCGGTCGGCAAGAACTACTGCACTTGAGAACACCGTTGTTGCCGGAATCTCCAACCACGATTTTGACAGCCTGATTAAAACGAATCATATCGTCACATTGAATTTGCTGAAGGCGATCAGCAAACGCCTCCGTTCAACGGACGAGATTGTCGTTACAGAACTGGAAAAGAATCTCGAAGCTTCCAAGCTGCAGGTCGAAAAACTAAATTTGCTGATCGACGCCGCCAAAACCGTCAACTCCACACTCGACCTCGATAAGCTTCTTGACGTCATCCTGGAAACAGCGATCAAATCGATCTCGGCCGATCGCGGGACACTCTACGTTGTCGACGAACTGAAGTCCGAAATCTGGTCGAAAGCGCTTCGGGGAACCGAGGTCATCGAAATTCGCCTTCCTATCGGCAAAGGCCTGTCAGGATACGTAGCGAAGACCGGCGAAACAATCAACATTCCTGACGCGTATAGCGACTCGCGTTTCAACCCGGAGGTCGATAGAAAGTCCGGCTACCGAACGAACAACATGCTGTGCATGCCGATGCGCAACCGGAACGGAAAGATCATCGGAGTGTTCCAGATGTTGAACAAAAAAGGGGGACCGTTCACTGTTCAGGATGAAGAATTCCTCAACGCTCTTTCTATCCACGCTTCCATTGCCATAGAGAACGCGCGGCTTGCGCAAGAGATGGTCAATAATGAGCGGCTTTCGGCGGTCGGAAGAATGGCGGGCACTATTATCCATGACATCAAGAACCCGATGGGAACTCTCCGGGTCTACGCGCAGGTGATGAAGAAAAAGTCGGAGAACGAAGAAGCCGGAAAACTTGCCGACGAAATGATTCACCAGGTCGACCGGTTCGTCAACATGACGCAGGAGATTCTCGATTTCAGCCGCGGCGTGAGCGCATCGAACATCCAGGAAACCGATTTCGGTGAAGTGATGGAAGGGGTCCTTGCGTTCATCGAAAAAGATCTGACGAAACGCAATATCAAGCTTGAACGGATCCTCAATTTCAAAGGAAAAGTGAAAGTCGACCAGGACAAAATCGTGCGGGCATTCTATAATATAGCCGGCAATGCTGCGGACGCAATGCCGACGGGCGGAACTCTCACGGTGACAACGGAAGATGCCGGCGGCATGGTGAAGGTCGACTTTAAAGATACCGGAACGGGGATGCCGGAAGAAGTGAAGCGGAAAATTTTTGAGCCCTTTGTTACGTACGGAAAGAAGCACGGCACCGGCCTCGGCATGGCAATCGTCAAGAAAGTCATGGACGACCACAAGGGTAAAATCGAAATCGAAACGGAAATGGGGAAAGGAACAACAATACGAATGCTGTTCCCGCTGTGAGAATTGTCAATCTCTAGCGCCGCCTCTAAAAAATAAAGTTGAGATTGTAATTTTGTTGCTTCAAAAATGCCCCGGTTGTTGCCCTTCGACGCTCCCGTTCCGCTTCGCGAAACGGGATTGCTCAGGCTGAACAAATGCCCGTTCATCCTGGGTAAGTGATCCTCGCCGAGTCGAGTCTTCGACCGCTCGAAGAGCGGGAGAACGCATCGAAGGATAACTCTTCGTGTTTTGAGATCGCTTCTAGCTATGCGCCGCTACCTTTGTTTTCCGATCTGCTGCTGAGATACTTCCGCACCAGATTGCTGCACCGATAACCGCTTTGCGCCGCCCCTTCAATGGTCGCGGGCAATTTCGTGTCAGTCCAGTCTCCCGCCAAAAATAAATTCTTAAGAGAGGTCGTATTCCCAGGTCGAATGCCCTGCATTCCGACGCGAGGAGAGAATGTCGCCCGTTTTTCTTTCAGGACCAACGAATGAATAAGCGCCGCGTGCGCGCTCGCCGGATAAAAACGCCGCAGTTCCGATACCGCAAGCGTTATGATCTCTTCCTTCTCCCGGTTAATGAAACCCGCCGCACCGCTGATGACCAGAGAGAGGTATTCACCCGCGCCGTTTCTTTTCTTAAGAAGCTTCGATTTGTTGAATACCCAATGGATTGGCGAATCGAGAAGCGCAACGAACTCTTCTTCCATAAAACCCTTGTCAAACCAGAGGTGAATGGTAACGATCGGCGAGGAGATGAACCGATCGGCAAAGGAAAGTTCCGGTAAAGCGCGGTACGCCTCTTCGCCAAACACTCTCGGCAAGTCAAAATACGGAACGGCTGAGACAACGGCACGGGGCGAAACGTTTTCGCCCGAACTCAAGACGATGGACGCGACGGCATCACCTTCCACCACCACACCGTCGACTGCTGTGTCCATCCGGACTTCACTCTTCCGGCTTCTCAAATAATCGACAGCTCCATCCACCAGAACGCCGCTCAGGCCTTCCCTTGGAATCACCATCGATGAATCCGCATGTTTGCCAAAAAACGCCGATTGGAGAACTTTCACGAATAGTGCAGCGGAAACAATCGCGGGGGAATCGTTGAGCGTACCGATTGCAATGATATTCCACAAATATTCCTTATTCTCTTTTGGTTGATGCAGAGCATCGAGCCATTGCGCAACGGTCATCGATTGCAGCCGTTTATCAGTATCGGGGTGTGCGAAAAAAAGTGCAACCCCAACCCGCAGCAGCGAAAGGCGTTGAAAAAATGTAAGGCTCTTCAACCGCAGCAAGCCGATCAGGATATTGAACGGAGCCGGAAACGGCGCAGATTGTAACCGGAAGACGCCCCGTTCTGCATGGCGAAAAATTACGGAAAGCCTTTTCTGAATTGTAACGCGGGAGGACGCGTTTATTGTCGAGAGAAACTTCAGCGTGGCGTGGTAGCAGCCCATCATCAAATGCTGTCCGTTGTCCACTTCGTCCCCCGTTTCTTTGTGGACGAACGAATACGTCCTCCCGCCGCAGTGTTGTTTTTGCTCGACAAGGAGAACGGAAAAACCACGTGAGGCAAGATCTACAGCAGCCGTCAATCCGCTGACGCCTCCGCCGATGACAACAACATCGGGATTACGATCTTGTGGGAGAGGCATGAGTGCGGAGCGTTCTGTTCTTCCACCAGACTTCGATGGTAATCAGAAGCTTTGTAAGATTGATGAGGCGGATACGTTTCGCAAACACGTTATATTCGGCGCGTTCAATATCTTGAAGCAAACGGAAGTAGATCGCTTCCATAATCTGCGCGGCAAGAAACAACGGCTTATCCTCTTCCGAAAGATGCTCCAGCGCCTGTTTGAAATATGAGCGTGCGCGCTCACACTCAAATTTCATTAGACGAATGAATTGCGGATTATACGTCCCCGCCAATAACTCCTCCTCGGTGTAGCCGAATTCTGTCAAGTCCTCTAGAGGCAGGTAGATCCTTCCCTTGGCCGCGTCGGTCTTGATATCCCTGAGAATATTCGTAAGCTGCATAGCGATACCGAGGTTGATTGCATACTCTTTCGCCCCTTCGTTCTTGTAACCGAATATCTCTGTACAGATCAGCCCCACGGTCGATGCCGCCCGGTAACAGTATTCACGCAATTCGCTGAAAGTGGTGTAGCGGGTTTTCATCAAATCCATTTCCATCCCCTTGATGAGGTCGTGAAAATGGTGCAGCGGTATATTGAAGCGCTGGATGATCTGGCTCAGTTTGTTGAGCAGAGGATAACGGGATGTTCCTTCTATCGCGCGTTCAAATTCACGCGACCACAGGCGCAAGCGGACGTACTTACGCTTGACGCTTTCGTCTTCATCGACAATATCGTCCGTGGTGCGGCACCAGGCATACACGACGTTGATTGCATCGCGCTTGGGCTTCGGAAGAAGAAAAAACGAGTAATAGAAATTACTCCGTCTGTTCTTTTCGATGATGTCGGCAACAAGAAGTGATTCCATGTCAGCGAACTAGTAAAGATCGAATAGCGATAAGTGCCCAATCATAGGAGGATAATACCGGCCGATGATGAAGAGCATCGCCGCCGAGGTGCTCAACTTTCTCCATCAATCCTCACTCCGCCGTGGTACGTCAAACGCAATTCAAGGGCGAAGCGTTTATCGATCAACCGAAAAAGGGGCCTGCCGTCGAGAAAAAGTTTCTTTGTTCGTTCAACCTGATATTTCAACAGAGACTGTATGGCATCAGTTCCCCGGCCGCTTTTCAGATCATCGGCTGTCAGACCAAATCGTTGAAAATCCTCACGTGGAATATAAACACGATTTCGCTTTATATCAATACTCAAATCCTGCCAAAAATTTGCCAATTGAAGGGCTGTGCATATAGCATCTGAAAGCCTGTTCGTCTCATCGTTCGCACAATTGAAAATATGGAGCAATATCCTTCCAACCGGATTTGCCGAATGGCGGCAATAGTACAAAAGGTCATCGAATGTACCATAGTCTCTCCCGCTGGCATCCATCCGGAAGGCCGCGATCAAATCAAAAAACAGCGACGGGGGAATTGCGTATTTCTCGACCGCTTCCGCTAATTCTTGAAAGAATGAGATGCCGGTATCGCCAGCCAGCGCTCTTCTGAATTCTCCTTCCCATTCA
This sequence comes from uncultured Bacteroidota bacterium, assembly GCA_963843065.1. Classification (GTDB taxonomy): domain Bacteria; phylum Bacteroidota; class Ignavibacteria; order UBA10030; family UBA8401; genus JAGVPT01. The sequence continues at coordinate 6,133 of CAWJKX010000095.1, read as the reverse complement.
TCGAGGCGTTGAAGCCTGCTTTCTTTCGTATCGCTTCCCTCGTCGGCTATATCGTCTGCGACCCGGGCAAAGGCGTAGACAAGGCGGATTGGCGTTCTGAATTCTTTTGGCAGCAAAAAAGAGCCGACGGGAAAGTTCTCATAATGCGTTTCAGCGAGTAACTGGAGGATTTTTGCCACGACGTTCTTCTATGTTGCCGAGTGCGATAATGTGATTGGCTACCCGGTCAGAATATCCTCATTTGCGCACCTACTTGCAACCTCACTCCGAACCCCGAGAGTTTAAGTTATGCCTTGTGCACACCCGGTCTTTCTTTTATCCTTAATTTGAACCGTACAGCGCACACAAATATTCGCAAATTTTCATCATACGACCTTTCTAAACATTTGTGATTAGAAATTTCTAAATAATCTTGACTCTCCCTATTGTTCGACTTAACTTTCTTCAGTTCAGTGCGTAGAGACCTACCTACTCGAAATTGCCAAAATCATAGGTTTCGCGAAATAGGCACTCGTGTCAATTGTTTTCTTTTTTCACAAATGTAATTAGGAGCGATCGATGGATAGGCCGTTGCATGTTCTTATTACCGAGGATGAAGAATCATTCGCTGATGTCCTGGCGATGGAGCTGAGAGAAACGGGCAATTACGAAGTTACGACTGCCTACAGCGGGATTGACGGGATTGAACAATTAAAGTCCGACAAGAATATCGATATCGTTCTATTGGACTTCAACCTAGGTGATATTACAGGCCTGCAGGTTCTTCAATGGATCAATGAACAGAAAATGGAAACGCCTGTAATCATGATGACGGCGGCAGGAACTGAAGAAGTGGCGGTCGAAGCAATGAAACTTGGTGCCTATGATTACGTCCGCAAAGAACATCTCGAACTAAATCACTTCCCGATATTGATGCACGGCGTCTACGAGCGTTACCTGTTCCGCAAGGACAAGCAGGCGCGTGAAATTGAGCAGCGTGAGAAAGACAAGATGGAAGCGGCGATACAGATGTTCCAAACGACCGTCCGCACAATTGCTCACCACATCAACAATGCCCTGGCAATATTCAAACTCCAGTCGTCGGTTTGTGAAAGAAATGTCCAGAAGATGCTCGACCCGGCCCTCGCCTCACCTCTCCTTAGACTCGTATCCGATTTGCGCCGGCAGGCGGAAACAGTCGAGTCAATCGTTCGGTCTCTCGTCGGCATTTCAGACATTGTCTATACAAAATATGCGGGGGATCAGGACATCATCGAGATCAGAGCACAGCTGGAAAAAAATCTGGAAAACCTGAAAGAACAGAAGCTGGAGATGATTCAAAAATAAAAGATCTGGACGCATAGTTCCACGTTAACCGATTTGCCAACGTCAACAAATCCCGCCGAATCCCCGGTGTACCGGTTTCCGCCGGCAAGTGAACCTTCCGTAAACCATTACTCCAGGTAGTGTCCTAATTTAGGAAAGGTGTGAAGCTTGCTCACGCAAATCCCAGGGGATGGCTTCGCCAGACGCCAAGGCGCAAAGAGAATAGACATGTTTCCCTTGCGACTTAGCGTCTGGCGAAGCCATCCCCTTGGGACTTGCGCGATATTTTCAGCGCTCTGTAAAAGGTCCCTTGGGCTTTGTTCTAATTAGGACATTACCTGCCTGACCCACGCTTTCTTGACTCAGCGCGTAAAAATTCGTATTTTTCATATAAGTATCATCGTTTTTGCGCACCGGCATGGACAATGTGATGGTTGATAACCTGAACGAACGGGAAAGAACAATATTACGGAGCATCATTTACAGCTTCATTCAAACAGCTACGCCTGTTGGGTCGCGTTATATTTCGAAGCGCAACGGCTTGGACTTGAGCCCCGCGACCGTCCGTAATGTTATGTCCGACCTGGAGTTCTTAGGGTATATTGACCATCCGCATACGTCGGCCGGCAGAATTCCGACGGACAAAGGCTACAGGTTTTATGTCGATTCCCTGATTGAGTTGGAGGCGCTTTCCGCGCACGATCAATCGGCCATCCAATCGCAGATTCATTCAAACGCCGACCCGGATGAGATCCTGAAGGAGACTTCGAGGATCCTTGGAACGATCTCCCATCAGTTAGGAATTGTCTCGACACCTCGTGTGAGCGCGGGGGTGTTTGAGAAACTCGAACTCGTTTCAATCTCGAGTTCCCGGATCATGGTGATTCTTTCCATCCGGTCCGGGTTAGTGAAAACCATCATGATGGAGGCTCATTCAGAGATACCCAAGAGCAAATTGGAAGAAGTGAGCAGGGTGCTCAATGAAAGGCTTTCCGGCCTGACCTTGAGACAAATTCGGAAAACATTCCGCGACCGTGTCCGGGATATGCAAAACGAGGAGACCGGCTTGATCCGTTTGTTCGTCGAATCCGTCGACAAAGTTTTCGACGAAACACACAACAAAGATAAAGTCCATATCGGCGGCACTCAGAGCCTCCTGACGCAGCCGGAATTCAGCAGCGCGGAAAACTTTCGCGGTATTATCGAATTATTGGAAAACGAGGACATCATCGTCCACATCCTCGAGAAAAAAGAATTGGGTGAAGGAAGTATATCGATCTCCATCGGGTCTGAAAACCAGGAAGAGAAACTGCGCGAACTCAGCGTCGTCACTTCACAGTACGCCGTCGGCGACGTGAGCGGAACGGTGGGCATAATCGGGGCGAAGAGAATGGACTATTCCAAGATGATCCCGCTCGTCGACTACATGGCAAAAATGATTTCTTTGCTTTTCCGTCCCTAAGAGTGGAAAAGAAATTGAGTTTCAACTAATATTAAAGTATGCAAGAGAATATGTCCGGAGAGAAGAACAATCATAAACTATGAACAGCATGAAAATGCCGAAGGGACGGCAGGCGAGGCACAACAGCCTGTTCAGGAAAAATCGGAAACAACCCTTTTGAATGAAAAAGTAGCGGAGCTGGAAAAACAGAGTGCACAGTTAAAAGATCAGCTTTTGCGAAAAGCGGCCGAGTTCGATAATTACAAACGGCGGACGGAGAACGACTTTGTTTCTCTCGCGAAATTTGCGGCGGAAAATATCATCACCCAGCTGGTTCCCATCCTTGACGATTTTAACCGGTCTCTAAAAAGCGTCAAAGACAAAGCAGAAAACGATTCCTTTTACAAAGGCATCGAACTCATCTACGCAAAATTTCTTAAAGTGCTTGAAGCCCAGGGATTAAAAGCGATGGACGTCGTCGGAAAAGAATTCAACGTCGATGTGCATGACGCATTGATGCAGATGCCTCGTGCCGATGTCCCGCCCCACACCGTGCTCGAAGAAGTCGAAAAAGGGTACCTTCTCTTCGATAAAGTGATCCGTCATGCAAAAGTCGTCGTTTCGACGGGGCCGGCTGAAGAACCCACCCAGCAGGCAAAAACGGAGAATTTCGAAGACTGATTATGGCTACTAAACGTGATTTTTACGAAGTACTCGGCGTTTCGCGGAGTGCGTCGCCGGATGAAATAAAGAAAGCGTACCGGAAGCTCGCACTCCAATACCACCCGGACCGAAACCCGAACAATAAAGAAGCTGAAGAAAAGTTCAAAGAAGCTGCGGAAGCATACGAGGCATTGAGCGACCCCGCGAAACGCCAGCGCTTCGACCAGTACGGCCACGAAGGAATGCGCGGCACCGATTTCAGAGGCTCTGCCGATATCAACGATATCTTTTCCAATTTCGGCGATATCTTCGGCGGATCGATTTTCGACGATGTCTTCTCCGGCGGAAGGCAGCAGCGCCGGCGTGCATCAGGCCAAGCAGGTTCCGACCTTAAATTACAATTGAAGCTGACCCTCGAAGAGATCGCGGCGGGTGTCGAGAAAAAAATCAAGATCAAAAAATGGAAGCCGTGCCAGACATGTTCCGGGCAGCGGCGCAAAGCCGGGATCGGCGAAAACGACGCTGCCCGCAATGCGGCGGCACGGGGGAACTCCGGCAGGTTTCCCGTTCGATGTTCGGTCAATTCGTGAACATTACGACGTGTTTGAATTGCGGCGGCGAGGGACAGATTGTACGGGAGCGCTGCCCGTCCTGCGACGGCGAAGGGCGCGAACAGGGTGAAACAACGATCAAGGTGAATGTGCCGGCCGGCGTTTCAGAAGGAAATTATATCTCGATGCAGGGGCAGGGCAATGCCGGAAGGCGGGGCGGCCCGGCCGGCGACGTGATCGTTGAATTCCATGAATTACGCCACGAACATTTTGTACGAAACGGCGACGACATCATCTACAATGCCCTCATCGGTTTTCCGCATGCCGTGATGGGAGGAGATATTGAAGTGCCGACGTTGACCGGGCGCTCGCGGGTAAAAATTGAGCCGGGAACAATGCCGGGAAAAATGCTGCGGATGAAAGAGAAAGGGATTCCGCACCTCAACAGTTTTGGACGGGGGGACCAATTGATCAGGATACAAGTCTGGGTTCCTGCCAAGCTGAATGCACGAGAAAAAGAATTGCTGCGAGAACTCTCGTCGGGAGAGCATATTGTGCCGACGGAGGAAGAAAAGAACGCAAATAAGTCGTTCTTCGAAAAAGCAAGGAACACGTTCTCATAACGGGAACAATTCCTGTTTTTCCATCTCTCAACAGTGGCCGGAACCATGAAACTGCTGAAGCGCGTGCAGGAGTTTGCTGCGTTCACGAAAAACGAACAGAAAATTTTTCTGTTCTTGTCGATCGTGTTCATTGCCGGCGTCTCGGTCAAGGCGTATCGGGCGTATGTTACTCCGCCGCAGGTTCGCCAATTCGATTATACTGCATCCGACAAAGAATTTGAAGAGCGTTCGAAGTACCTGACGTCCGCACCTCCGGCCGAAAGGAACGGACGATACGACAAACAAAACCGCCGGCAGGAGCGTCAAAAAGACAGTAAACCTGAACACGGCAACGAAGGAAGAACTTGTTTTACTTCCGGGAATCGGCGAAAGCACCGCAGAGCAAATTCTGATCTATCGCGACGAACACAGCGAGTTTTCATCCGTCGAACAACTGAGAAAAATTAAAGGCATTGGGCCAAAGAAATTCGAAAAACTACGACCGTATGTGAGAATCAAATGAAATCGACTGAACGCCGTATCGCTCTCATTCTTGAACAATCACAAGTCACCGCTGTCGAGATCGCTCAAAGCCCCAAAGGGCACACGCTGACGGCAGCAGGCTCATTCAATTCGTCGCTCAATTTTGACGACCAGGACATGTTCAGCCAGCCGGGCGCCTCGCATCGCGAACGAGGTTTTGCACAAGAACTCCAGACTTTTTTTAAGAACATCGGCAGTGGTTCCCGCACCTTTGCCTTCGGGCTAAACAGCAGGATGATCGTCGTGCAATCCATCCCGACGGACGCGTCGCTCTCCGAGTCGGACCTGGACCAGCATTCGCTGTGGGAATTGAGCCAGTACGCGCTCGTCAAGAACACCAACGCATTCAATATCAGCTCATTGGTGCTGGACTCAAACGAAGAGACGCAGGTGAACACGACCGCGATCGTGGCAGTGAGGAAGATTTTCCTCAACTTTCTGGCAAATGTGTGCAGGCAGTTGAGTGGAACATTAAATATCGTCGACGTCGATCACTTCGGCGCCGAGAATGCGCTCCTCTTCAATTATCCCGAGCTCGCATCCCAACGAGTCCTGCTTGCCGGTGTGGATGAAAATTCTTTCGATGCAAGCGTTGTTGCCAATGGACAGACGAAAAGTTTTGTTTCGATGGAATGGACGACCGAAAACGACATGGCACAACTTGCCGAGTATGTGAAGGGGGTCAACGTTGAAATGGTCATCTTCCACGGGAGGATTGTCTCGCCGGCATTGGTGTCAAGCCTCCAAGAGCTTGTATCCGTACCGGTGGAAATCATGGACCCGTTTAAGAAAGTCTCCCTCCCCCGAACGCTGAGAAATTACCGCGACATTGAGAACCGGAGACAGGAGTACGCGTTGGCGGTCGGCCTTGCGTTGAGAGCAGAGTAAGCATGCGCGTTATCGCCGGCAAGTACAAGGGGAGGCAGCTGCGCACGGTAGCCGATTTGTCGGTCCGGCCTGCCACAAGCAGAGTCAAAAGCTCGGTGTTCAATATTTTGCAGAACCGGGTTGAGTGGGGGGAATCGCTA
>CAWJKX010000094.1:0-3653 GCA_963843065.1 uncultured Bacteroidota bacterium | reverse complement strand
GCAATGTTTTATGGGAATGTGAATGCCGGCAGAATCAAGCCCATGAAGGAGCGAAGTAAAGTCTGACAATTGCTTGCGCGCAAACGACAGATTTTTTCCATCCGCAGTGGCAAAGTGAGTAAAGATTCCAGCGACCTCTACGTTGGCGAGTGTATTTATTTCATCGATGAAAGCTATCGTATCTTGCGGAGCGATGCCAATCCTCCCCATGCCGGTATCGACCTTCACATGAACAACAGCTTTCTTCCCCAAACCGGCCGCAATCCTGTTGAGTTTCCGTGCAATCGAAATGGAGCACAGTGTCGCACCCAGATTGTGCTCAACGAACAAGCCAAGCTGCGGTTCCGGCGGCGCCGTAAGCACCAGCACCGGAGCCTTGATTCCGTTGCGACGGAGAGTTACTCCTTCTTCAACAATTGCTACGCCGAGATAGGATGCCAACTTCTCTTGCAACACAGACTTTGCAACCGGTATCATCCCATGGCCGTACGCGTTGGCTTTCACCACCGCCATAATATCGGGATGTCTCCCGACCTGTTTTCGAACTTGCTTAAGATTGTGATGAATTGCGCCGAGGTCAATTTCCGCGTAGGTCGGTCTCATGAATTCAATCTTGTAAAAAAATTCAATGCCAATATAGCAGATTAATGAGGAATAATCAACGAACATACAAAAAAGCCCACAAACAGATTCAATCTTTGTGGGCCGCGAATTAAATTATTGTAACAGCTCAGTCGTTTCCCGCAATTTTCAAACGATTGATGGCGCGAATCAGGGCAACGCGGGCACGTTCTTCGTCAATGCTTTCTTTTTCCTGTAGTCGCCGCGCGGCACGCTCTTTTGCTTTCTCAGCTCGCGCGACATCGATCTCATCGGAACGTTCGGCCGTCTCGGCCAAAAGTATGACCTTGTTGTCGTTGACCTCAACGAAACCGCCGCTTGTTGCATATCGGCTTACGGCCCCGGCGGGGTCAATGACCTTAACCTGCCCGACGGTAATCGATGAGAGAAACGGAGCGTGATTAAACAACACCTGGAATCCGCCGTCTTCACCCGGCGCGCTGAAACTTTGTACTTCTCCGGAAAAAACCGTTTTTGTCGGGGTAACGATATCGAGATTAAAATTTTTGCCTGCCATGTGCTTTGATTGCTTCTCTTTTTTACGCCGCCTGCAATTTTTTGCCTTGTTCGATAGCTTCTTCTATTGTGCCTACCATGTAAAAAGCGTTTTCCGGCAAATAATCATAATCTCCGTTGATGATGCCCTTAAAGCCCTTGATTGTATCCGCAAGTTTCACGTATTTTCCCGGGACGCCGGAGAATTGTTCTGCGGTGAAGAACGGCTGGGACAAAAATTTCTGTATCCTGCGAGCACGCCCAACGACCAGCTTATCTTCGTCGGACAACTCATCCATTCCGAGAATGTTGATAATATCTTGAAGATCCTTATATGATTGAAGAATGTTTTTTACTGAGCGCGCTATCTCGTAATGTTCCTGCCCGACAATTTCCGGGTCCATGATGCGGGAAGTTGAATCGAGAGGGTCGACTGCAGGATAAATTCCCATATCGGAAATCTGGCGGCTTAATACCGTCGTTGCATCGAGATGGGAAAACGTTGTCGCCGGAGCCGGGTCAGTGAGGTCATCCGCAGGAACATAAATTGCTTGGACCGATGTGATCGAACCTTTCTTCGTCGAAGTGATTCGCTCTTGCAGCGCACCCATTTCAGTCGCCAGTGTCGGTTGATACCCGACTGCAGAGGGCATGCGTCCGAGCAACGCGGAAACTTCGGAACCTGCCTGCACGAACCGGAATATGTTATCGATGAAAAGGAGGACGTCTTTTCCCTCTTCATCGCGGAAATATTCCGCCGTTGTCAAAGCAGTCAACCCGACCCGTAAACGAGCACCGGGAGGTTCGTTCATCTGACCAAAGATCAACGCAGTTTTATCCAGCACACCCGACTCTCTCATCTCCAGCCAGAGGTCGTTCCCTTCTCTCGTCCGTTCGCCGACGCCGGCAAAAACTGAATAACCGCCGTGTTCTTTGGCGATGTTATGAATCAATTCTGTGATCAACACCGTCTTACCGACACCAGCTCCGCCAAATAAACCTGTCTTGCCCCCCTTCGTGTACGGCTCGAGCAAGTCAATAACCTTGATCCCCGTTTCAAACATTTCCTTCTGCGTGCTGAGTTCGTTGAAATCCGGAGCGGGACGATGAATTGGATAGTAAGCCTTCGCTTCAACAGGTCCTAACGCGTCGATGGGCTTTCCAATGATGTTGATCAGCCGTCCGAGCACCTTCGGACCAACCGGCACCTTGATCGGCTCGCCGGTGTCGACCGCCTTCATCCCCCTCACCAAGCCGTCGGTCGAATCCATAGCAACGGTACACACCCGGTTTTCGCCGAGATGCAGCTGCACTTCAACGACAAGGTCTTCTTGAACTCCTTCAATATTTGTCCGTGGAATTATCACAGCGTTGAGAATCTGCGGCAACACGCCATCCGAGAAATCGATATCGATAACCGGTCCGATGACTTGAACTATTTTTCCTTCGGCCATTCTGATCCTTTCATGAGCCTTTATTCATACCAAACGTAACTAATATTTTAAATTACTCAAATTCTAAAGAAAAATCAATGCAAATTTCTGAAAAATCACTGCTTGAGAATCGAAGGGATGATAGATTTCCCATGCAAGCGGCCGTTCTCGATAAATATCTTGTTGTTGTTCTTCCCTGCCGCAATTGAGCCGGCAATGTAGAGACCCTGGGTGTTTGTTTGCATCGTTCCCTCGTCATGGATCGGCGCCATCGTTTCAGGATTAGTTTCCACGCCTATTGACTCGAGAAAAGTAACGTCAGGGTGATACCCTATGAGAGCGAAAACAAAATCGTTTGGAATTGAGAACCGGCCTTGAGCGCTATTTTCGAGGAGGATTGATTCCGCACGTATCTCTTTAACCTCAGTTAAAAAGTGCGCGGCGATCGAACCTTCTTTTATTCTGTTTTCGATGTCCGGAAGGATCCAATATTTTATTCCATCGCTCAATTTTTCCTTCCGATGAATAAGAGTGACGGAAGCACCGTGCCGGTACAGCTCCAAAGCAGCAATTGCAGCAGAATTCTTGCCGCCAAGAACGGCAACATTCCGCCGGAAGGAAGAGAATGGCTCTGAATAGTAATGCGATACTTTCGGCAATTCTTCCCCGGGAATGTTCAATAAATTCGGGTTATCAAAGTAACCGGTTGCGACGATAACATTCTTTGAAGTGTATGAGGATTTACTTGTCTTCAGCTCGAAATTTTGTTCTCCTTTTCGGACGGAAACTACGCGTTCAAAAAGGTGTATGTGCAGTTTGAAATACTCGGCGACCTTTAAGTAGTATTCTAGGCCATCCGTTCTTGTCGGCCTCATCGATGACGAAGTAAACGGGATGCCGCCGATCTCGAGCAACTCCGGAGTGGAAAAAAAAGACATCGCAGTCGGGAATTGTTGGATAGAATTGACCACTCCCCCTTTTTCGATAACGATGTAGTGCAATCCCGCTTTGTGCGCTTCGATAGCAGCCGAAAGGCCCGCCGGCCCCGCTCCAATGATCACGACATCATACATATGATTCCCTTTCTCATAAAAAATCCGTCCT
>CAWJKX010000093.1:0-16970 GCA_963843065.1 uncultured Bacteroidota bacterium | reverse complement strand
ATTCTTATCAACATACAAGTATCGCCGCCTAACCAGTCGCTCAAGCTGACGGAACCAGCCGTCGATGATTTAACACGCGCGAAACAATCAGCTACTATTGGACATGACTTGTCTCGCGCGGACTGGATTCCGTCGCTGCGGCACTTCGTTGCCGCAGCTTAGCTCCGGTCCGTTAGGCGGCAAAATAAGTTGTTATAAAGAAAAAAATATTGGGGTTAAAAGAATTGTTCTACAACCAGTCATTTTATCTACCAACTGTTCCACTTTTCACTGAACAATCTCCAAATTCGGTGGTTCATCAAATACCAAAATTTAGGTATTGTCATTCTTAGAAATTGTTTCTAATGTAAGGCAGTTAATAGTGCGAAAGAGTATTCTTATCAACATACAAGTATCGCCGCCTAACCAGTCGCTCAAGCTGACGGAAGTAGCCGTCGACGATTTAGCACGCGCGAAACAACCAGTTACTTGTTGGACATGACTTAGCTCGCGCGGACTGGATTCCGTCGCTGCGGCACTTCGTTGCCGCAGCTTAGCTCCGGTCCGTTAGGTTGCGCAACCAAATGCAAACTATAGTTAAAACATTCATTAACGAGCTTCATAAATCGAAATTAAAGCCTCAAGGGTTTCGAAAAATCCGCCATAGGTTTTATCGAAATAAAGATACATACATAGAATATTTTGATATTCAAGGAAGCTCGTGGAATAGTTCAGGCTCACCCTGGCGATTTTATTTGAACACGGCAATTGAATTTATAGGTATTCCGAAAAGGGATTCAGTTCGGTTTCACGCTGAAGGTCGTATAGAATGGATCGTCAAAGGTACTAAACCACATTTTGAGTTAAGCGCTGAAACTTACGAAAGCCTTCTCATCGAAGTGCCTCTTTTAATTGAGAAAGCGAGTGTGTTAATTCCAGATTTACTTCCGGCAGTTCGACAAAGAGTTGAAAAAGGATTAGCTTCAACATTACCGATAATGAGTTGGATGAAAGAATAAAAAAAATGTGCGCAACCTAACCAGTCGCTCAAGCTGACGGAACCAGCCGTCGACGATTTCGCCGCGCGACAGTACGCCGAGAATGATATGATCAACAGATACGTCCGCGCAATGAACTACATGGAATTAACAGTTCGCCGCCGCAGCTTAGCTCCGGTCCGTTAGGCAGCATGAACCGGCATTCATGATAACGTAAGAGAATAAAACTCATGGTCTCAACTTATTGGAAAATCAAAACGTACCTGATCATCTCTTTTCTCCTATTTGGCATCCAAAAAGAAACCGCCCAAGTACTGATAGGCCCAACTATTGGTTTAAACTGGGGTGCATTTTCAATTGGAAATCTTATAGGAGCATCAACTAAATCTTCACTGGGCCCCTCATTTGGTGCAATTGTAGAAATTCCAATGATTCCATTGTTGTCAATTCGAGTAGAGCCATCTTATATTCAGAAAGGCTCAGATGTTTATTTTCCTGACTTAGGTGGACCGGACATACTCAAAGAGCGAAATCAATATTTTCAAGTTCCAGTCGAACTCAAAATTGATTTACCTGTAGCGGTATTTTCACCGCACGTATTAATTGGTCCTAATTTAGGTTATCTCTTATCCGCCAAAGAAGGTACAAATCAATCCGGTGGTATAGACTTAGATAACAAAAGCCGTTTCAAGGATTTGGATTGTGCTTTGGATTTTGGCGCAGGTTTAGAATATAGCATTGCGCCCTTAATTAGGGCAACCCTAGACTACAAATACTCATTGGGCTTACTAAATATAGAGAAGGATAATGTTTATCCTACTCACACCAGAGGAATTCAAATATTTGCGAGCGCCCTATTCTCGATTTAAATCTTTATGCTGCCTAACCAGTCGCTCAAGCTGACGGAACCAGCCGTCGGCGATTTGGCCGCGCGCCAGAAAAATTTTTTAGGGAATTGGCGATACCTGCCGCGCGTATATTCTACATGGAACTGGCTGCACGTCGCCGCAGCTTAGCTCCGGTCCGTTAGGCGGCGATAGAATAATCTTTTGAAGGAGATAATTCCTAATGAGAATAATAATTGGCGTTACTCTTTTAATTCTTATTGCATCTTGCTCAAAAAAAAATAATTCTGAGGAATCGACAGCGCCTACCTCTGCCGATAGAACAAAATTTGTTGGTACTTGGGCTGGTTCTTATAGCTGTCCAACTGGTACACCAAATGCAGATACCTTAGGTATTCTCATTGGCAGCGGTACTCTTGATTTCAGAATCATTATTCATAAAGAGTCGGTTATCCCAGACACCATATCCGGTAGTTTGACGGATGCTAACATAATCACAGTACCACAACAAACCATGGGTGGATTTCCAGGAACAGCTAAGATAACATATCAGGGTGGCGTAATTATTTATAGTCAGACTGGTTTTGGGATAACATGCGGTGGAACAAATTATACAAAAGTTCCATAGGATTTGGCAGGACGAAACGTTGGAGTAATTGTAATTATTATTAAATGGGTTTGCTATCGCCGCCTAACCAGTCGCTCAAGCTGACGGAACCAGCCATCGACGATTTGGCCGCGCGTTGTGGGACGATTAGGAAGGATGCAGTACGACGCGCGCGTATAGTCTACGTCAATTAACCAGTTCGCCGCCGTCAGCTTAGCTCCGGTCCGTTAGGCCTTTCGCTCAAATGCTATTCTATCAAATATAGCGCGTTTTTAGACTGTAGTTTATTCTTGAGATAAGATTTGTTACATTATGGTAGAGTCTATCTGAAACATAAAGGAATAAAGTTGAAAGAATCGGCCTACATTGAAACCACCATCATCAGCTATTTAGCCGGAAAACCTAGCAGGGATTTAGTTGTTGCTGCACATCAACGAATTACAGCTGAATGGTGGGCCCTGGTAGCACCAAAGGTCGAATTATTTGTCTCTCCATTTGTTATCGAAGAATGCGAAAGAGGCGATAAAGAAGCATCTCAACGTAGGAAAAATTTCTTAAAAGGAATAAAGGTCTTGGAATTAGAAAGCGGAATACAAAACATTGCAGAAATTTACTTTGAAAAATTAGAAATCCCAGAAAAAGCGAGATTAGATGCTGCCCATATTGCGATTGCTTGTTATCATAAGATGGATTATTTCGTGACTTGGAATTGTGCTCATATTGCGAGTGCAAAAACTCGAAGATCATTAGAATTACTCAATAAGCAACTTAGACTTTTTACGCCTGTTATCTGTACACCAGAAGAATTGATGGAGGTTTGATATGTGGAAAGACCCAATAGTTGAAGAAGTACGAAAAAATCGTTTAATGATTGAGAAAGAAAACAAGGGAGATTTCTCTTTGCTCTTTACAAAAAGCACTGAAAAATTTAAAACCAATCAAGTGAAAGCAAGGGGGTCTGCTAAAAACAGGCGACGCCTTTTATCGCTCAAGGCCTAACCAGTCGCTCAAGCTGACGGAAATAGCCGTCGACGATTTCGCCGCGCGAAAGAAAAATATTTTGGGGAAAGGGGCTGTACCTGCCGCGCGTATATTCTCCAATGAACAAACAGTTTGCCGCCGCAGCTTAGCTCCGGTCCGTTAGAACGCACGAAGAGGCATTTGACGAATTACATAAATTGATTTTCCTTTTTACGTGGCATTCACAGATTAGCCATGCCCTGGTTTCTATATAGCATTATCCTTTTTTGGAATAGTGAAGGGAGTCGAGATGACATTTCGAAAATTAGCTACTTTAGCATTCACCTTTTGCTTCATCATTTCAATGGGAAACTCCGTCTCTTTTTCGCAGCTCATTCAAAAACATCGCAATGGAGAAATAATGGAAGATTCCACATTTCAGGTATCGCTTGGCCCGCGTTTCTCCAACATGGTGTGTCACAGTCTCATCATTCAGCCAACTGCTGAAGATAGTTTCTCAACCATATATTCATTTCAATTATCAAGTAGCTCCGGGAGCAAAATTGCTTTTTCCATTATAGACACAATCGAAGGTTGCGAACCGTTTCCTGACTATGAGTTTGTAGACCTAAACTTCGATGGCTACAAGGATTTGAGGTACGTTGTAGGTGGCGATCCTCACGGTGGCGTAGAATGGCATGCATGGATTCTGAATCCCGACAGCAATACTTTCCAACTTAACGATGAATTTTCAGAATTACCGAGAGATCTATCATTTGATGAGGCCGATAAGACGATTGCTTACAGTGGCTATTCCTTCTACGCACAAGAAAGGGTCACATGGGATCGTATGTATAGAGTTTCCGGCATTCATCTCTTTGTTCTGAATGAAAGCCAGACCTCGGATTTTGCAGCAGACGGAGAAACCTTTTCTGAACCCGATAGTTCTAGAACTGAGACAAACAAATATCAATACGACTTTACCGGAAGTCGCCCAATTTTAATCGAACATACGGAGATTATCGAGATTACAAAGAACGGCAAGCAGTTTATCACGACTACTATCAGGAAGAAATCGGGCGATCAAATGTTAGTTGTTAGCAAAAAAAGACAAGTGCTCAAGAACTAATGGGTCTCTGTTAATTATACATTATACCGCGTGCGTTCTAACCAGTCGCTCAAGCTGACGGAACCAGCCGTCGATGATTTAGCACGCGCGAAAAAAACATCTACTATCGGACTGGACATACCACGCGCGGAATGGCTACCGTCCCTGCGGCGCTTCGCCGCCGCAGCTTAGCTCCGGTCCGTTAGGCGGCAAAATAAGTTGTTATAAAGAAAAAAATATTGGGGTTAAAAGAATTGTTCTACAACCAGTCATTTTATCTACCAACTGTTCCACTTTTCACTGAACAATCTCCAAATTCGGTGGTTCATCAAATACCAAGATTTAGGTATTGTCTTTCTTAGAAATTGTTTCTAATGTAAGGCAGTTAATAGTGCGAAAGGGTATTCTTATCAACATACAAGTATCGCCGCCTAACCAGTCGCTCAAGCTGACGGAACCAGCCGTCGATGATTTAACACGCGCGAAACAATCAGCTACTATTGGACATGACTTGTCTCGCGCGGACTGGATTCCGTCGCTGCGGCACTTCGTTGCCGCAGCTTAGCTCCGGTCCGTTAGCCTGCATGAACAGACATGACGAGGAAACCCATGCAACCAATTTTAAATACATTAGTTCTTTCTCTAGTCATTGTTCTCCAATCGTCTTTTGGGCAATGGGTCATTCAACGAAACGATTCATCAAACTCCTACCAGCATGTAGTATTCGTTGATAGCTTGCATGGATACATTGCCGGGTATGGTCTTCTTTCGACAACAGATGGTGGAACGAGTTGGAATCAAACGAACACCGGAGACAATAGGGTTTTACGGAGTCTCTCTGTAAGAAATGGATTTCTCTGGACTTCTACAGACTACGGCAAAGTTTATTTGTCTAGGGATAGCGGCAAGACACTAAATTTGAAATTCACTGACAAAACCCCTTATGATTTTCATGGAATTTCTTTCGTAGATAGTCTGAGAGGCTGGCTCTTTGGAAGTGGATGGGGCACATCTCCATCGGGCGAAATTATTCTTCATACCACAGATGGAGGGAACACATGGAACCCGGAATATGAGCTAGATCAGCCTCCATCTATTCCTGGAGAACTGTACCAAGGTTTCTTTGTAGATAGTCTCCACGGATGGGCTGCAAGACAATATTACATGCTACACACATTTAACGGTGGGAATGATTGGATCGGTCAGTCAGTTCCGGGTGCCCCAGATTTATATTCAGTCTTCTTTATTGACACATCAAAAGGGTGGGCTGTTGGCGACGACGGAACCTACAGCTACCTCATTTTGACGACAGATGGCGGACAAAACTGGGTCCGAGGGAACACTGGTGTCTCTTCCACCGTGCGTTCAGTTTTTTTCGTAGACAGCAGTAGTGGGTGGATTTCTTGTGCTGATGGAACCATAGCACACTCAATCGACGGTGGACAAAACTGGACAGTTCAGGAGACTTACGTCAAAGGGAGCTTAGAATCAATCTTTTTCGTAAACAAAGAAGAAGGTTGGGCTGTCGGGAATAACGGCGTCATCTTGCATACAATAAATGGCGGAGGCGTAACATCTGTACCTCCAATGAATAAAACGCCAACTACGTTCTCCCTCAGACAAAACTTTCCAAACCCTTTCAACCCAACAACAAAAATACGATATACAATTCCTGTTAAGGGAAATGTGAATCTGTCAGTTTTCGATCTTTTGGGTAATCGAATCTCTGGTACTACAGAATGGCCCTGAAGGTCAAGGAGAATTCGAAAAAGTATTCGATGCAAAGGGCTTATCAAGCGGTATTTACATTTACAGAATCACTTATTATCATGCTGGTTTTACTGAAGTGAGCAATCAGAAAATGTTATTACTCAAATAAACTCATTGCATGCAGGCTAACCAGTCGCTCAAGCTGACGGAACCAGCCGTTGACGATTTAGCACGCGCGAAATAACCAGTTACTATCGGACTGGACATACCTCGCGCGGACTGGATTCCGTCGCTGCGGCACTTCGTTGCCGCAGCTTAGCTCCGGTCCGTTAGGGCGCAAAACATATTGTCTACCTGCTTTACTGCACAAATTATCTGGCAACTATTATGAAAAAGACGTTCTCAAAAGTCACGTTTTCGTTACTTTTACTCTGTATTTGTTTAATTGAGTGTTGCAAAAAAAGTAATCCAACAGAGGTGTCTAACAGTAACCAGAATGAAATACATTCTTGGACTAAAATGACAAATGGGTTACCAACAAACACAGCATACACAATTGCAAGCATCGGGAGTAAACTTTACATATATGCCGGCAACAAGCTATTCTCATCATCAGATAATGGTGGATCATGGATTCCCATCGGAACCGGATTGCCCGACAGCTCCTGGATCAGCGGGATCGCTGGAATTAATAACAATCTTGCTGCGGCGACAGAAGGAAGTGGCGTTTTTACTTCCACCGATTTTGGGGTTACATGGTTAAAATCAGTAAATAACGGCTTAGACGCAGGTGCCCAGTCCGTTCACTCGATTCTAATGACTTCCAAATTTTTGTTTATCGGCGCAGGAAATGATGCCTCTATTTATAAATCTTCTGACTTTGGTATCAGTTGGGTATCTGTCAGCAATGGCTTTCCCGTGACAACAGAAGAATATTTCCCTAGAATTTACACACTTGTTGGAAACGATGCCATACTTTATGCTTGTCCATTTGCGAGCGGAATCTATTTCTCGAATAACGATGGTAGCAACTGGCAATCGATGAATGAAGGATTACCCTATCAACCGTATGTTTCGAATTTCGCCTTATCCGATTCATTCTATTTTGCTACAATATCATCATCATCGATTGTAGACCAAGGTTTATACCGGCGAGCATTCGACAATTCGAATTGGAAGAAAATCGCAGATACAGTGACAATTAACTTTCCAAACTTTGTTGTGACTCAAGGTAGTACAGGTACCGCTTTCAACCGGCCAAGGGATGGACATTTCATTTGATAGTGGAAATAATTGGAGCAGTTGCAATCAAGGATTAGATAAAGACTATACAACACTCGCTGAATTTCATTATGCCCTTATTCAAAACGACTACGTTTTTGCCACGTCCGATTATAGAGCAGTTTGGAGATATTCTCTTAAATAGAAAGCTGTCAATCAAATGTCGAAGTTGTTGCGCCCTAACCAGTCGCTCAAGCTGACGGAACCAGCCGTCGACGTTTTCGCACGCGCGGCGTTGGACTGACTTAGCGCCGATGATCGGAACGTCCGCGCAATGAACTACATGGAACGAACAGTTCGCCGCCGCAGCTTAGCTCCGGTCCGTTAGGCGGCACTTCAATTTCATCCACATACACTATGTCAAAACTATACATTCCAAATAGCATCGCACTTCGAAATTTTGATTCACTTTTCGGCTCCAACGATTTCAATTTTGCTGACAAGCACGTCGATATTGGCTTTCATCAAAGTTACGTAGCAATGCATCCGGTCGGGCTCGCCTTCTATGCTGCTTTAGCGGATAGATTTTTAGAGGATGGCATCGAAACAACTGCTGGCATAAACTACGAAATTCGCTCAATTCCCTACCTGCAGAGAATGGGTCTTTTTCGTTCTTTTGGGTATTCAGATCCTGTCCCAATCACTGAGCACGAGGAAACAGGAAGGTTTATTCCATTAATGAAAATAACTAATACTACCGAACTTGCTGAATTCATGAAAACGATTGACCCCATCCTTCACACCTCTCGTGACAACTCTCGAGTTATCAAACACGTATTCAGCGAAGTGCTACGAAATGTGATAGAGCATTCAAACTCGCGATATGGCGGAAATGTTTGCGCAACATACAACAAAAAGAAGGCCAAGATTTCAATCGGCATATCAGATGCTGGAGTAGGAATTTTTGACACAATGCGGATCCACCACAGAGTTATTACTCACAAAGAAGCTTTAATAACGGCACTTAAACCTGGCTATTCAGGCACGACATCGAAAATCGGCGGTACTTCCGAGAACGCAGGCGCGGGTCTCTTTTTTACCAAGTGCATTGCACAATCTACACGGAATCACTTTCTTATTTACTCTGGCGATTCTTATTTCAAACTCAATCTGACTCCCCCGGGCGACAACATCCAATTCAATGCTGATCCCAATCAAGACTACAAATCGTTTAGACAAGGACTGCCTTTTTTTAGAGGAACACTGGTAGGCATTGATGTGAACATTACAGACACAAAGGCTTTTAACAGTCTGATAGAAAAGATCGGCACCGCATATCAAATCAATGTCAAGAAATCAAAGAAAGATTATTACAAGAAAATAAGGTTTGTATGAGAGTAAATATATTAGAACATGCAGATTCTTTTGCTGAAAACAAAGATGTTGCAAGACAACTCCGAGAGACATATATCATTCCAACATACAAACATACCACAGAAGAAATAATCCTAAATTTTGATGGCGTCGACTCTTCAACACAGTCATTCATTCATGCGCTAATTTCGGGTTTACTCCAAGAGCACGGTGAGGCCGTTCTTGATCGCGTGATATTTGAGAAGTGCAACGGTGCAATTAAAAGCCTTGTATCTACAGTTATCAATTATTCACTCGAATGAACGTGTGCCAGCCTAACCAGTCGCTCAAGTCACGCGGAGCGTGATGGCGAAAAGCGCTCACTGACGGAACCATGTGCACAGGGCCGCAGCGTGCGGAGGCTCGTTAGCCCGCTGAAAAAATGAACTAAATTTTTTAAACAATTAATAGACTTCATATGCTTGATAGATTTGCTCAATTAAATCCTCTCTATCAGACCTTCTTGCCTCTGCGGTCTCTCTTTATCTTCTCTGGGCAGCCTAAAAAAGTCTTGGGATTCTAAAACCTGTAAATATCTACTGGCAATTACGGCGGCAGTCGTGATCGTTTTGGTAAAATAGTTTTAACCTCGCATAGAACATTACAATGGTCGGCACTCTTGATTTTAGAATTCAATTGTGTTAAAGTGTTTTCAATCCATATGAATCGCATTAAAACTGATGGACTAACAAATGAACTATAGACTGACCCTCGCTTTAATTGTGTCAGCGACACTTTTGATGAGTTGTTCACGATACAAGAAGGGCGATACTTATTTTACTTCCAAAGGACAAGAAACAATTGAAGATATTTTGGACAAGAAAGAAATATTGGAGAAATTAAGAATCCAGTTAGAGAATGATGGTAAGGGAACATTAGTGGACGCAAACATTTTGTTACAAGGAATTGAAGTTGTTGATGTTGAAAGATACTTGGACTTTGATTATGTGATACGGATAGTAACGAAGGCGCGAAATCTCGGCGATTCAAGTAAATGGGTTTATGGGAATATGTGTCATAACTTTGTCTCATACTATACGCATTATCCAAAGAGTGAACATAATAATATAGTCACATACTTTGGGAATGTTTACACGGAAGAGGAAATGAAGACGTTCAGAAAAATTGAATAAGTCAAACAAAAACCCACCTCGATTCTGCTCGGGCAGCTGATCCTGCTTGTTCAATACCAAGGCGTCAACGTATTGGGCTAGTTCTTGTTCGTCGAGGTGTGTCATACACATATATATCCGTTGGTGGGCGATTATGGAGAATTGGACCGTCCTCATTGAAAGTCGTATTCAGCGCGGTAAATAGTCGTTACTCCGTGCTTTTGGCTTTGCCTTGGTGGGATCCTATCTTGCGATATCGAGAACAGCCTGTTGATCGTTGTAGGTAAGCGCGCTTCTTTTCAGGTTTTCGTGGAAAGACGTTTTCTTTGGTGTCAACCACACTTTGCCAGTTCGACACTTCGACAGAATGTTTGCCATTTGGCGAGGCTACAAAGTTAATAACTTCGACAGTTTGTCAAGCCCTATATGGTGATGGCAAAGTGACGAACTTTACTTGCTGTTTTAAATTTAGATCGCACGCTCAATTCCTCCACGCCGAGCAGCTCGGTACTCTCTTTTGAAACTAGGTAAACTGATTGACATAGATCGATTCAAGAACTATATTAGCAAGAATTTCATTGAGGTTTAGTGGTAACCAAAGTGGTAACCATTACAGAGGCTTCTACGTTTCGATGGACCTTTGCGATGCCTAAAATGGCATAATATTCGCGTGGGTTCGGACTTCTAAGCTGGGGGTTGCGCGTTCGATTCGCGCCGGGCACACAAGAAACTTCAATGAATTCAGGGGAATCTTATCTTCAATTCTCATGGGTTTTCCAGAAAGCGGAAACCCAACAGAATTATTACGCATTGCACATTATCTATTTCTAAATTTGTCCGCCGCGTTTTTCACCCCCTCATCACCAACTTTTTCCTGCCGCAAATCCGGTAATTATATTTTTTATTGTTTATTTTGTTTTGTTTAACAATGCTTATACAGTGTACCGGCAACATTCGCTATTGCTGATGGTGCAAACCTTTATAATACTGACGAACTCACGTTACGCGCTGGATAATTTCCGCTAAGAACACAAAACAACGATACGTTTTAGGTCTGTGTGCGGATGGCCAATTACCAAGAATGTATAGAATGAAAACATAGGGCAGTAAATTCTCTTCATGCCTTTCGTGAACGTAGTGGATGATTCAATGTTTTGCGTAACATCGGTGTGGAATGATTCCGATCAACAACAAAGGTGAGAGAATGATCAACAAATTAAATCACGTGGCTGTATCAATGCTATGGTGTACCAGCATATTCCTTTCTGTAATTTTATTTGCATCCGAAAATCCAAACGTCTCCGATATCAAATACCGGTGGGCGAGTTCTGAATTTGGCGGAGGCGGGTACGTTACCGGAATATTGCAGCATCCTGATAATCCCGATATCATATATATTCGAACCGATGTTGCGGGAGTTTTTAAGAGCGTTGATGGGGGTAAACATTGGAAGGCGATCAATAATGGAATGACAGAAGGATATCATCATAATGTCGAATCTTTTGCTATGTGCATGACACATCCGAATGTATTGTTTCGCGCTTCGGGCGAAGCCCGCGGCCATGAAATGGTCTCCGCTATTCATAAAACTACCGATGGAGGAATGACCTGGAAACTCGTTACCGCGAAGCCGGACTTTTTCGGAAACGGTGCAACAAGATTTTACGGCGAGAAAATCGGAGTTGATCCCTTCGATGAAAATTTTGTTGCAACAGCAAGCAACACGAAGGGAATCTGGGTAAGCAACGATCAGGGCGAGTCGTGGAATTGCGCAGGCCTTAAAGGCGAACCTTTCTGCTGTCTGGCTTTTGATCCATACATAAAGAACATACTCTATGCAGCAACGCTCGATTCTTTGCCCTTCGCAGCATATCTATTTCCGGACGGTTCATACCATAGAGAAAAAATCGGCAGGCTGTATCGATCGATGGATAAAGGCAAAACGTGGGATACGGTCTTCGAGAAAGATGATGTAAGTTTTACAAATCTTGCGTTCGACAAGAACGATCCGGCTATAATTCTGGCTACTTTCCGGAACAATGGAATTTATAAATCCACAGACAGCGGGAAAACGTTTACAAAAAAAACGGTATCCCTGGGGATGGCCGATTTTTCATCCGTCTCTTCCGATCCATCGAATAGTTCTATTTTTTATGCGGCGGTCTGCCAGTACCCCTCACCAAATAATGAAGCCTCTGTTCCCCTGTACGAATCCAGGGATGAGGGTGAATCATGGCACATCATCAAAAAAAATTATTCCTGGAATGACTTCAAACATTTTGCTCCGCAGTACCAACGCCCCGAACAGATCGGATGGGCGATTTCAAAATTTATCGTCGATAATAAAAAACCGGACAAATTTTATTTGATGGATTGGTTCGGAATTTGTACAAGCGAAGATTCATGCCAAACATGGGACGCCAATTACTTTAAAGGAATAGGAAACATTTGCCTTGAGATGATCGCTGTCGACCCGATTGTGCCGGGTAAGGTGCTCTTTGCCGGTGCAGACGGTCAGCCTTGCATCAGCAGAAACAGCGGCAAAACGTATACGACTCTTCCCACATTGGACGCAAAACAAAACTATTATTGCAGCACCGTCATTTGCCCGTCGCAATTTAAAGCCGGACTTCTGGTCTACGGCGCGACAAACAGTGCAGAGCGTTTGAGTGCGCTTTGCATTACGGAAGATGACGGCAATAATTGCCGCGTTGTTGTCCATCTAAAAAAAGGACTGTTTGTTCAAGCAATCAAAGAAGACCCTTTCAATAAAGGAGTGTTCTTTGCCTACATCGACGGGACGGTTGATGACGGTGCAGGGCTGTATAAGTCTGTCAATTGGGGGAAAGCATGGGAAAAGATGAAGCTTCCGTTGCTCGATAATATGAAGACATTGCCCGTGCGAAAAGACTTTATCGAGGGTGAATTGTTGGCTGTAACGGCATATCAAGTAAAAAATATCTGCGGAACCAATCAATTGTTGTGTATCGACCCGACCAAAAAGAATACAATTTATTTCGGAGAAGCCGATAAAGGCATTTTCACAACATTCGACGGCGGAAAATCATGGCAGCTTCTCGGTAAAGGTCTGCCGTTTGGAAAAGATACCGCATCGGTTCTCAACAGCATCAAAGCCGATCCGAAAAGACCGGGCTGGCTTTATGCCGGCTTCATTCATGAGGGCTTGTGGCGTAGCAAGGATTACGGAAAATCGTGGCAAAAAATTTTTCCGTCGGACAACCGCATCTTTAACGCGACGGCTGTCGCCGTTGGCGGACCATCCGGTAATGAAGTGTACGTAGCAAGCGAGCCCCTTTATTGGTCGAGGTCGGAATCTGCCGTCTATGCCAGTTTTGACAACGGTTCATCATGGATGGACATTTATGACAAAACACTCGGAGCGCTTCGATGGAAGGGTATTGACGTTGACAATAAAACAGGTAATCTGTACGGCGCGACGAACGGCAATTCCGCTTTTTACGCCGAGAGAGTTAAACCACAATAAGAAAAAATTAGCTCACGCAAAGGCGCAAAATGAATGCGAAACAGGATCTTGACGGTTTTTCCCATGGGGACGGCTTTGCCAGCGTCTTCGCGCGAGACATTTTCCTGAGACCCCTATGAAAAACAAATTCTTACTTCTCGCTTTTATATTTCTTTCTGTCGGCACGATGCAAGCGAAAAACGCCGCTGATAGTGCCTCCACGGTCATCGTATATCCGGCGATACCGGGTTTGACAACAAGCGATGTTTATTCTGTAAAGGCAAACGATCAAGATATTTGGACGGAAAAATTTCGGACAACGATGGATATCGGCAAATTGCCGGATTGGTTTATAACACCGTATACCAAAGTGCAGCAGGAGATTCATCAGGCGAGTTTTTCCTGTACCTGGGAGGGTTCGGATTTCTATTCGTGTTTCCAACGCCATAAAAACAGTTTCAATACACCCCCTAAGCCGCGGAATAAAAACCGACGTGAACGGAAATGTTTTGACCTTTTCAATCCCCGGACCCGATAAGCTCTATATTGAAATTGATAGTCTCCCTCCCCTATGTGTTTTTGCGAATCCGATTGAGGATGAAAAGATTTCTGCCGACGCCCCGGGCGTTCATTACTTCGCCCCCGGTGTTCATCGGCCCGGATACATAACGCTCAAGGACAACGAAACGGTGTATATTGCCGCCGGTGCGGTTGTGTACGGAGGCATTCGAGCAAGTGGAGTTCATAATATCCGTGTTATCGGCCGCGGCATTCTCGACGGGGCATTTGAGTTCAAACAAATGGTACTCGTTGAAAACTGCAAGGATGTTCTCTTTGAGGGAATAATGATTCGCAACGGAGATGGATGGACAAATACGCTTGTTAATTGCGACAGGCTGCTCTATGATCACGTGAAAGTGCTCAGCTTCGGTCCCGGCGGAGACGGAATCGATCCTCTCAATTCGAGACACGTTGTGATCTCCAACTGCTTCATGCGGTGTACCGACGACTGTATTGCCATCAAAGCACCGGCACCCGACCAGGTGGTTAATGACGTCGTCGTTGCCGATAATACAATGGTGGGTTTTGCATTCAGCGACGGAGTGACGATTGGCTTTGAAACAGATGCTGCGTCGCTGAGCAATATCACTGTTCGCAATTGCGATGTGATACTTGCGCGCGGAGGGAGCCGCGCTGAGGGACACAGCGGGTTCAGCATTATTTGCGATGGTCCGGCCGTGGTCAATAATGTTCTTTATGAAAATATCCGTGTTGAGAAAGCTGAAATCAAACTGTTCGAGCTGCAAATTACCGACGGCACCAAATATGGCATTGGCCCTCCAGGACATATAAAAGACATTACACTGAAAAACGTTTCATGGGCTCACGAAGGTCCCATCGTTCTTAAAGGATTCGATGAGAGTCACCGGATTCAAATGATAACGTTCGAAAATTGTACCGTAGCGGGCAAACCACTCCGTGATATCAAATCAACGATTATGCAGATCGGAAGCTTTGTTGATGATGTTGTGGTGAAATAAATTAAATTAATCCACTAAGTTCACGAAGCATACGAAGAGAGCAAATCAAAACCTTCGTGTTTCTTCGTGTCATTCGTGGATTCTTTTCAAAGCGTACCATGATTTAATAAAAACTTAAGGCCTAACGTCATGAAAAAAAATTACTTTCTTCTTGCCTTCTTTGTCTCAATCAGTTGCTATGCACAAAAATTCGACGGCCTTGCCCTGACTCCTCCAATGGGCTGGAACACCTATAACACGTTCGCCGGAAATTTTAACGAGAAAATAATCCGGGATATGGTGGACGTTATCGCCTCATCGGGCATGAGGGATGCCGGGTACCGGTACATTATCATCGACGACAATTGGACAAGCACGCGCGACAGCCTCGGATTTCTTACCGTCGATGCAGTGAGATTTCCCTCGGGATTGAAGGCATTATCCGACTACATCCATTCCAAAGGTTTAAAACTCGGACTCTATTCCGACGTCGGGTACCAGACATGCGGTGGTTTTATTGCAAGCCGGGGACATGAATTTCAGGATGCACTGATGTTTGCGCGCTGGGGATGTGATTACTTAAAGTACGATTGGTGCGCCTCTGACGGGCTCAATGCGGTCGGTGCGTATACGACAATGAGAGACGCAATGTATGCAGCAAAAAGACCGATGGTATTCAGCATGTGCGAATGGGGAAACAACAAGCCATGGGAATGGGCCGGGTCGGTTGGCCACCTCTGGAGAACCACGGGAGACATTACTTCGTGCTGGGATTGTATCGATACGCACGGCGGCAAATATAATTCGTGGGGAGTAATGTACATCCTCGACATGCAGGATAGTCTCCGCAAATATGCCGGACCCGGACACTGGAATGATCCGGACATGCTCGAAGTTGGAAACGGAAGTCTCACATTCAACGAGAGCCGGGCGCATTTTTCTTTGTGGGCAATGTTAGCCGCTCCGTTGATCGCAGGAAATGATCTACGAAAAGTATCCATGGACGTTCTCGATATTCTAACGAACAAGGAAGTCATTTCCATTGACCAGGATTCATTGGGCATTCAAGCTTTTCGGCAAAGCAAAATCGACAGCCTGGAAATTTGGTACAAGCCCCTCAAGAATGGCGATTGGGCTTTGTGCTTCTTTAATCGCGGTTCAAAATCCGTCGACGTTAACTATGACTGGAAAAAGCAAGTCATTTATGATGACGTTGCGAAATTAGAATTACGTTTTGATAAACAATCGTATACTTTGCACGACCTCTGGACTAAAAAGAATATTGGAACAACCGAAAAAACCCTTACAGCAAAAATCCCCCAGCATGATGTACTCTTGCTCCGATTACAAAAATAAATGAATGAAGGAAAAATATGTTCCGCCAATTTTGTCTTTTCATGCCGCTTTTCGTTGCCGGCAATTGGTTCGGCATCTGTGATGCTCAGGGAAATGATTTCAAATGGTCGGTAACAACTGCAAATAGTTTTATCGCGAAGTATCCGGACCCGGACAGTATTCACTGGATCGGCCAGAGCAACCATTTTAGCTGGCAAGCCGGATATACGATGTTTACGATGGAAAAAATGTGGCGCGCAACCGGCGACGTAAAATATTTCAACTACATAAAAAAATATGTGGATCAACAGGTCGACGACCGGGGAAATATACCCGGTTTCTCGCCCACCGCATTGGATAATTTTCTCCCCGGGTATGCCATTATTTTTATGTATGAACAGACACACCTTGAAAAATACAAGAGTGCGGCGAACAAAATCCGGGATGGATTCAAAAATTATCCGCGAAATTCCGACGGCGGTTTCTGGCATGGAAACTGGGCGAAGCATCAAATGTGGGTCGACGGTGTTTTTATGGGGCAAATGTTCCTAGTGCGTTACGGCAAAGTAATCTCCGACAGCTCGTATGCGTTCGATGAAGTTACCAAACAAATGACGTTGATAATTTCTCATTGCCTCAAGCCCAATGGCCTGTTGTTGCATGGATGGGATGAAAGCA
>CAWJKX010000092.1:0-6100 GCA_963843065.1 uncultured Bacteroidota bacterium | reverse complement strand
ACGCGCTCGATATATTCCGACATCGTTTTGTAATGTTTTTTTTTGAACCTGTTTCCGAAGAGACTTTACGATGAGCCTTGGGCAAACGATGATTTCGGCGGCATTCTTTGTATTGCTGACTCTGGCGGTATTGAGTGCCAATAAGATGATCCTCGAAAATACAAACTATTATCTCCAGGAAGAGGCAATCGAACAGGCTTCGAATTTTGGCAACGCGCTACTTTCTGAAATTTTAACGAAGAAATTCGATTCGCATGTAACCCTGGATGGGTCTGGGAATGTTACTGGTCCTTACAATCAGTCTAATTTGCCGTGGCCTGATTCCACCACCGCCACTTTTTCGACTTCATATGGGTCCTACATTTACCGCAAAAGAAAATGTGATGCCTGCGGGAAATCCGGATGTGGCGCCGTATAAATCGATCCGGGGAGATAGTCCAGACTGGTTTGATAATGTCAGGCGTACAATGGATATGTGAGGACCGCAAATTCTGCCGACATTTCAGGATACACGCTAACAGTGAAAGTTTATTACGTTTCGAAGAATTCCCCCGATTCACCTTCGGGCGTCCAGACTTTTTACAAACGAATCGATGTAAGCGTTACACATCCCATTTATTTGACAACGCCCCTTACTTTTAGCACTATAGCGACATACTAATGAGCGTAATGCTGGACATAATCGGTTCGATGGTGATTCGCGGCGCCATCGTGCTCATGACACTCTATTTGAGTGTTGGTTTACAAAATGCCTACACATATAAGAGGGCTCTCTATATAGTAAAGCAGAAAACCGTAGTGCCGGCAGAAATCCTGACTGATGATATTCGTCTAGCAGGTTTTGGGCCGCCGGACATCAAAAAGTTTTCGACACAACCCAGTCTCAGGCAATTCAATTTCATGCCGACATCAACAATGCAACTTTAAACGAGTTTATTATTTTTTGGGGCCGACGTATACCGGCTCCACGCACCGAATTTTGTATCCAGAGTAGTAATTCGATCAACGGAGGGACTCCTTTCGAGTTGGCACGCGACGTCGATTCTTTGTGTTTTACATATTACGATGTGTTGGAGCAAAAACATATGAGCAATGGTTTCCGGGATTAAATCGATTAAAGTAAGTCTTGTGATGGAATCGAACGCGCAAGTGGCAGATGAAATCACCACAGCTCCGTCGGCACCGGGTCTATATTCGAGGGCAACCGCCGTCGACACCACCACAAATTTTCCCACGAAATTTGTGAGAGCGTTTTGGGAGCGGACAGTTTTTCCTCAGAATCTGTAGGGAAGGGGAATGCGGGCATCCTCTGCACACCGTATTTGTGAATATACGTGTCAGCCCGTATTGTTAATGCCAATGGAGATGTTATTTTTTACATAGTCAAAGCTCAAGAAAGACGGGCTTCGGAAGAAGCTTTTTTATGTAGATAAGCCTAATCAGCGAGGTGCATATGGGAAGTTCAAAGGTCATTATTGGTCTCGGGGCATATGTGATGATCGGGGCCTTCGCGTTATTGTTTACGACCACGGACCAGGCTATTTACAATGTTGCGCAGTCTCAAGCTTTCCATGACGAAGCGCGGCAAATTTCCAATGCAGGCGTGAAGTTTGCGATAGGAGATGTGGGCGGCAACTCAGCTGCCGGCTTTCCTTCAAGTACCGTGAACGTGAGTGGAGGGTGCACATCGTACGTTGCAGACCGGCCTGCAGGGCTTACGGGGACGCAAATGCGGGTGACCTCGACCGGAACCTATAACGGATTCCAGGTAACGATGATAGCGATCCTGCAGTATAACGGAGTGAAGTGGACGCTCCAACGAATCTACCAGCAGCCGGATGCTAACGAATATTCACGGTTGAGTTAAGAGTTTCATACAACGATTTTTTCTTTACGAATGCGATGCAAACAAAAGTGCATCGCATTTTTTATTTTGAGGACGGAACCGGGCTTTCGTTGTGCGCCGCAGAGCATGGGTCGCGTCGCTCCCACCTATCGCATCTCGAAACGGGCAAATCGTACTATTACTCCCTTTCGGATTGATTTTGAACATCATCTATCTTACTATATTGATGTTATGCATTCTGAAGAATTCATGAAAGAAGTGCTCCACCAAACAAAAGACACACACCTAAATCCCCTCTCGTCATCGCGCGAGCAACGCACAGAGGGGACTTGCCCGCCGCTCCCCTCTGTGTGTGAGCATGTGGCGAAAACGAGAGGGGTTGGGTGTGTGCCAAAGAGGATTTTTGCGTAACATCAGTTACTATAGTATGAAACTTGCGGTCAATACAATCGTAAGATCTTTTCATATTTCCAGCATATTCTTCCATTATCGCACGAAAGGCATCTCTATGCATCCATTGACGATAGTAGCCATTTCTATTTTCGGTATCCTGGCAGCGGAATCTCACGCCGCGGTTGCCCAGGAACGAGACAGGGCAAAAATCCCGGAGAAAGACAAATGGAACCTTGCCGAGCTTTACCCCACCGACGACGCGTGGAAGAAAGCGAAGGAGAATCTCGTTGCTGAAATTCCGGACGTGAAGAAATTTCAGGGAACGCTCAGTTCTTCACCCGAGAAGCTCCTCGGGTGCCTGGATTTCAGCTACCAGCTTGGCAAAGAGGTTTCTCGCCTCTACCCGTACGCAAGCATGAGTTCAGACCAGGATACACGGGATTCAAAGTACTTAGCGATGAAGCAGGAAATGAACCAGATCAGTTCGACGATTGACGCGGCAGAGGCATTCATCGAACCAGAGATTCGAAAATTTGACCGTGCAACAATCGAATCGTTTCTCAAGCAGGAGAAGAAACTGGAAGTGTTCCGTCATTACCTCGACGATATTCTGAGACGACAAGCACACACAGGGAGTGAGGGAGAGAAAAAAAATTATTGCCGACGCCGGCTTGATGGCCGACGCCCCGGAAAGCATTTTCAATGTTTTTTCGAATGCCGAGTTTCCCTATCCGGAACTGGTTTTGAGTGATGGAAATAAAGTGAAGCTTGACCAGGCGGGGTTGAGTCTTTACCGGGCATCCGCAAATCGCGACGACCGGAAAAAAGTGTTTGCGACGTATTTCGGAGCGATGAACCATTACGCCAGGACGTATGGCGCAGAGCTCTCGGCAAAGGTGAACAAAGATATTTTCTACATGAAGGCCCGGAAGTACAAGTCGTCTCTTCAAAGCGCGCTCAATGCAGACAATATTCCAGTGCAAGTCTACCACAGCCTCGTCGATAACGTCAATGCCAACCTTGCAACATTCCACCGTTACTTGAAGTTTTTAAAGAGGATTCTCGACGCCTCGACACGCTTCACTACTACGATTTGTATGCTCCGCTTCTTCGCGGCGTCGATCTGAAATATACAGTCGATGAATCGAAACAGAACGTGCTTGCATCTCTTGCACCCCTGGGAGACGAATACCTTTCGGTTACGAAGAAGGCTTTTTCCGACCGGTGGATTGATGTTTTTCCGACTGAGGGGAAGAAAAGCGGCGCATATTCCAACGGCCACGCCTATGATGTTCATCCGTACATGCTTCTCAACTTCAATGGTAAGTACGACGACATGAGGTACGCTTGCCCATGAACTCGGGCACACAATGCAGAGTTATTTTTCAAATAAAACGCAGCCGTATCCGACGGCCGACTACCCGATTTTTGTCGCGGAAGTCGCCTCGACGTTCAACGAAGCGCTGTTGATTGATCATATGTTAAAGACCATTCAGAACGACACGGTGAAGCTTTCGTTGCTCGGAAAGTCCCTGGAGGGAATCAAAGGCACGGTATTCCGCCAGACGCAGTTTGCCGAATTTGAGCTTCGCATCCACGAGTTGGCGGAACAAGGCACTGCGTTGACCGGCGATAAGCTCAACAAAGTGTATATGGAAATTACGAAAAAATATTACGGGCACGACAAAGGAATCTGTTTCGTGGACGACGAGATTCAGTCCGAGTGGAGTTATATCCCACATTTCTACTATAATTTTTACGTCTACCAATATGCGACGGCATTCACTGCCTCTTGTGCGCTTTCCGAACAAGTTTTGGCCGGGGACAAAGCGGAGACAAAACGGTATCTGGAATTTCTCTCCGCCGGCGGGTACGACTACGCGATCAACTTGTTGAAGAAAGCGGGAGTCGATATGACCACTTCTGAACCCTTTGAGCTAACGATGAAAAAAATGAACCGCGTGATGGATGAAATGGAAAAGATACTCGACCGGATGGGAAAGTAACTGTC
This sequence comes from uncultured Bacteroidota bacterium, assembly GCA_963843065.1. Classification (GTDB taxonomy): domain Bacteria; phylum Bacteroidota; class Ignavibacteria; order UBA10030; family UBA8401; genus JAGVPT01. The sequence goes on along the minus strand of CAWJKX010000092.1, from coordinate 1,850 downwards.
CCCCCTTGAAGTCCACCAACGAAGCCTGCTTTGGCAGGGCTTCGTTGCGTGTGGTATCGTGGCACTTGACATCGTCATCCGTATATCCGATACTAATGAGTATTCTCAAACGGAGATTTTGAATATTACTTGCACAACACCTAATACGTTCACATTAAATAATGACCAACACAAACGATAAGAAGCACCGCGTCCTGCTGCAAAAAATCGCGCGCCGAGTGATGCTTGAGAGGGGACTTCTTCCAGATTTTTCTCGTCAGGCACTTGCAGAACTTGACGGCATCCATGAGCAGGAGACAAAAAGATGAACCATCAGTCCGGGATCTGAGAAAACTTCTCTGGTGTTCCATCGACAACGATGATTCGCGCGACCTCGATCGACGTTTCCATTACAGAGAGTCGGACAGCTGGAGCAGTGAAAGTTTTTGTCGCCATCGCCGATGTCAACGCTGTTTTCAAGAATCATTCAGCACTCGATGAACATGCCCAGACCGCCCGCTACCCTTCGGTATACACTGCGGCTGAAATATTCCCGATGCTGCCTGAGAAGCTTTCTACCGATATTACTTCGCTCAATTTTGAATCGGACCGCTTCGCCGTCGTCGTTGAAATGGTCGTCGGCGAAGATGGCTCGCTTCAGAGTTCAGATATATACAGAGCGGCAGTCCGCAACCGTGCGAAGCTGGCCTATGACAGCGTTGCAGATGGCTTGAGGGGAGCGGTCCGAGGGGGGAAGAAATTGGTATGGTCGCCGGCCTCGATGCAAACATTAGGCTTCAGGATCGCATTGCCCGAAAAGATGAAAGCCCTTCGGTATGTGCATGGCGCGCTCAATTTCGAAACGATCGAAGCCCGCCCTGTTTTTGACAACGATGAAATAACACGCCTGGATGTCGAGAGAAAAAAACAGGCGAAAGATATTATTGAAGATTTCATGATTGCTGCAAACAGCATCGCCTCACGATACCTCGCACTAAAGAAGTATCCATCGCTGCGGCGGATTGTCCGCACGCCGAAAATTGGAATCGGATCGTTCAGCTCGCATTGGAGCGGAGTTTCACGCTGCCGGAAAAGCCCGACTCAAAGTCATTGGAACAGTTTTTCAGATTCGGAGCAAGCCGCCGATCCTCTTCGTTTTCCGGGACATCTTTCTCAGCGTCATCAAATTGATGGGTCCTGGTGAATATATCGTTGAACTCCCTGACGACATTTCAATCGGACACTTTTGGTCTTGCAGTCAAAGATTATTCTCATTCTACAGCACCAAACCGGCGCTACCCCGACCTTATTACTCAGCGCATGCTCAAATCGGCGATGACGGGGGAGCGGCAACCCTACACGAACGATGAATTGGAAGCGCTCGCTGCACACTGCACTGAAGAGGAAGACGCGGCAAAAAAAGTAGAGCGGCAGGTTGAGAAGTCTGCAGCGGCAATGCTGCTTGAATCAAGGATCAAGGAACAATTCGATGCTATTGACCCACCGGCGCTTCAGTGAAAGGGACGTGGGTTCGTCTTCTGCATCCCCCAGTAGAAGGAAGGCTTGTGAGTGGGTTTGAAGGGATGGAAGTAGGCCAGAGACTCCGCGTAGAGCTTGTTCACACGGATGTTGACAGGGGATATATCGATTTCAAAAAAGTGTGATGAGAATACTTGGCTGGTTTTATGAATGCCAGCAAACAATCCACGAAGCACACGAAGAGAATGTATCATCTCATTCACAACGTCCCGTTGGGAACGGAAGTACTGTTTTTTCCTTCCGAGCAAAAGTACGTTCCCAATCAGAGATTGGGAACGAGATGATTTAACATATCATTCGTGTGCTTTGTGGATACCTTCTTCTCGTTCCGT
>CAWJKX010000091.1:0-5821 GCA_963843065.1 uncultured Bacteroidota bacterium | reverse complement strand
TATTTGGGAATACGCTATGGACTGAGAGATCATGGCAACAGCAGCGTAAAACAACAGGAGAAAATTTTTTTCATTGAATACTCCTTACAATAATGAATGAAGAAATAAGAATCAGGAATTGCGAGAGGCACTGAAGGTTCTTGAAGGGGGCTTTTCCCTCTTAACAATCAAGAATAAAAAATGCAAATTCATTCACAGTATTGTCGCATTTTCTTTGACCTGTATTTCATAATGCAATTGACTTTAAGAATCAATATTTTCTTCAACCGTGTTCCCACTAAATTCGGCCGCGAAAAAGCAATCCTGCCCGCTTCTGCACTGATGACGCTAAATATTTCTTTGTCGAGAATAATTTTTTACTAAAATCAATGGTATTGGCAACATTTGAAGGAAGGAATGCTAATAAAATAGCATCGCTTTGGAAAAAAGTCAAGAAGAAAAGAAGAATGCGACCTTATAAATTCCGGCATTTGATCAAAGTGTAGAAAAATGCAACACTTGACAGCTGCACGTCATCGTAATTGTAAAAAGGGCAAGCTCTGAAGTACACTTCAATAGCACAGCATCATCAAATCCACCATCACCGCAAACTTGAGGGAAAGGGAAATGTATTTCACTATCTTATCTTTCGTTAAAGATGGTACAACATCATGTAAACAACAACGCCCGTTACTGAGACATACAACCAGACCGGCAGTGTCCAGCGTGCAAGTCTTCTATGTTTGTCGAAACGAGACGACAATCCCCGAACGAGAGTCGCTATTGCCATGGGAACAATAACCACAGCAAGAATTGTGTGCGAAATAAGAATTGTGAAATAGATGGGACGCACAATGCCGGTCCCTTTGAAAGGAACAGAGCCGACGTGAGCGTGGTAATAAAGGTACGAGGTTAAAAATACGATCGAAGTCGCGAAGGCTGACAGCATTATTTTTTTGTGGAGTGCGCGCTTTCGGCGCAGAATAAGAACGTAACCGATGAGAAGGAGGACGGCGGTTATTCCGTTAAGGAGAGCATTGATAGTAGGAAAGACAGTTATGTCCATGGCGTCAGTTCTTTTCCGATGCCAGGATACGAGCGTCAGCAACGATGCGTTCGAGCGACTTTTCATCGCTCGAATCATAGTAACCACGAATCACTTCCTGCCTATCGACGAGAACAAACATCGTGCTATGGATAATCGGTTCAAGGGCTGAGCCCGAGTCTGCAGCAACAGCAAGATGGAATCCTTCGCGCGTCAAATAGTTGATCTTTTCCTTTTCCGCCGTAAGAAATAACCACCGCGATGGGGAGGCTTTATAGAGTTCGGCATAATCCCGTAGCACTTCGGGAGTGTCCCGCACAGGATCAACAGTAAATGAAACAAGAAGAACATTGTCCACATTCTTCAGCTGCTCTTGAAAGCTTGCCATGGTGCTGGACATAATGGGGCAACTGCCGCCGCAATTTGTAAAGATGAAATCGGCAATCCAGGCCTTCCCTTTCAAATCGGAAAGCGGGAGTTTCGCACCGCTCCGTTCCGTCAGCGTAACATCGGGAACTATGCTCAAACGCGGCAATGCGCTCTTCGCGGGAGTTTTAAATTCAGTGTACAGAAACGAAAAAACAACCGCGGCGATGACAAACCCTAAGAAACCCCATAGGAAAACCGATCGAAATGAAAAGCTGCCGGGCGCAAACTTCATGATTTTTTCCTCACGGAAAGCATCGATCCCAAAAAAACAACAGCACAAAACACGAAAATGACAACCAGCGATAGTATGAAATCAGATTCCTGGCTGTGAACACGGTGATATAACATCACGCGTGTTGCCGAGATCGAATCCGTTGACGTATTCGATCTCGGCAACACGCGTGATGTTATATCACCGTGTTCACAGCCAGGAATCTGATTTCATACTATCGCTGGTTGTCATTTTCGTGTTTTGTGCTGTTGTTTTTTTGGGATCGATGCTTTCCGTGAGGAAAAAATCATGAAGTTTGCGCCCGGCAGCTTTTCATTTCGATCGGTTTTCCTATGGGGTTTCTTAGGGTTTGTCATCGCCGCGGTTGTTTTTTCGTTTCTGTACACTGAATTTAAAACTCCCGCGAAGAGCGCATTGCCGCGTTTGAGCATAGTTCCCGATGTTACGCTGACGGAACGGAGCGGCGCGAAACTCCCGCTTTCCGATTTGAAAGGGAAGGCCTGGATTGCCGATTTCATCTTTACAAATTGCGGCGGCAGTTGCCCCATTATGTCCAGCACCATGGCAAGCTTTCAGGAACAGTTGAAAAATGTGAACAATGTTCTTCTTGTTTCATTTCACGTTGACCCTGAACGGGACACGCCCGAAGCTCTACGGGATTATGCCGAACTCTATAAAGCATCCCCTTCGCGGTGGTTATTTCTTACGGCGGAAAAGGAAAAGATTAACTATTTGACGCGCGAAGGATTCCATCTCGCTGTTGCTGCAGACTCGGGTTCAACGCTTGAACCGATTATCCATAGCACGATGTTTGTTCTCGTCGATAGGCAGGAAGTGATTCGTGGTTACTATGATTCGAGCGATGAAAAGTCGCTCGAACGCATCGTTGCTGACGCTCGTATCCTGGCATCGGAAAAGAACTGACGCCATGGACATAACTGTCTTTCCTACTATCAATGCTCTCCTTAACGGAATAACCGCCGTCCTCCTTCTCATCGGTTACGTTCTTATTCTGCGCCGAAAGCGCGCACTCCACAAAAAAATAATGCTGTCAGCCTTCGCGACTTCGATCGTATTTTTAACCTCGTACCTTTATTACCACGCTCATGTCGGCTCTGTTCCTTTCAAAGGGACCGGCATTGTGCGTCCCATCTATTTCACAATTCTTATTTCGCACACAATTCTTGCTGTGGTTATTGTTCCCATGGCAATAGCGACTCTCGTTCGGGGATTGTCGTCTCGTTTCGACAAACATAGAAGACTTGCACGCTGGACACTGCCGGTCTGGTTGTATGTCTCAGTAACGGGCGTTGTTGTTTACATGATGTTGTACCATCTTTAACGGAAGATAAGATAGTGAAATACATTTCCCTTTCCCTCAAGTTTGCGGTGATGGTGGATTTGATGATGCTGTGCTATTGAAGTGTACTTCAGAGCTTGCCCTTTTTACAATTACGATGACGTGCAGCTGTCAAGTGTTGCATTTTTCTACACTTTGATCAAATGCCGGAATTTATAAGGTCGCATTCTTCTTTTCTTCTTGACTTTTTTCCAAAGCGATGCTATTTTATTAGCATTCCTTCCTTCAAATGTTGCCAATACCATTGATTTTAGTAAAAAATTATTCTCGACAAAGAAATATTTAGCGTCATCAGTGCAGAAGCGGGCAGAATTGCTTTTTCGCGGCCGAATTTAGTGGGAACACGGTTGAAGAAAATATTGTTCTTAAAGTACAATTGCATTATGAAATACAGGTCAAAGAGAAAGTGCGACAATACTGTGAATGAATTTGCATTTTTTATTCTTGATTGTTAATAGGGAAAAGCCCCCTTCAAGAACCTTTAGTGCCTCTCGCAATTCCTGATTCTTATTTCTTCATTCATTATTGTAAGGAGTATTCAATGAAAAAAATTTTCTGCCTGTTGTCTTACGCTGCTGTTGCCATGATCTCTCAGTCCATAGCGTATTCCCAAATACAGATTACTACCGGTGATCTGACGAATTATTTTGGAGCAGGAAAATCATGGTTCCAATATCATTCTTCGGCTTCGGATACTGTGATGATGAATGTGGGATCTGCTTCCGGTTCGGTGGCGGGAACGTGGTCTGCTCCCTCTGTGACCTATCAAGATACATCCCGGCTGGATAATGTTCTCCCATCGTCAACTCCGTACGGCGCGGACTTCCCCGGGGCGATGTATGCACAGGAAGAGACCATTTCGGAGGGCCCTGTTACACTTCAGAATTATGCATTTTACACGCTCTCAAATGATTCGCTTCTTATTCTTGGATCCGTTGAGCACACGTCAGGGTTAGTTAGCGGCGTGGCAATTGACACGAGCATAATTAGTCATAAGGTCCAGCTTGGCTTTGTTTTTCCGTTACAGTTGGGAAACGTCACTGGATTCAGTCAAGATACAATCTACTCGTCTGGAAATGATGTTGAAGTGAACACAGGGTCGAGTACATACGACGCATTTGGCACGGTAACTCTTCCAAACGGTGCGTTCCCGGCACTTCGGGTATCGGGTACGACTTCGACAAAATCCTACCTTAGCGGGACTCTGGTCAATACGAATACAAGTTATACAATTACATGGTTAACAGAATCAGGAAACCAGTTAGAGGTGCAGGTCGACACGCCGTCATCAGGGACGGTGAAGATACATTCAGTGTCTTTAATCATCGTGGGCTCAACGCCGGCAACCCTGGTGAAAGCGTCGGCTCAGCTGCCCAGCAGTTTTACGCTTAGGCAGAATTATCCCAACCCGTTCAACCCATCGACGCAAATTCAGTTTTCCGTTCCACAAGCGGGCTTTGTTTCATTGAAGGTGTACGACATGCTTGGAAGAGAAGTCGCAACGTTGGTTCATCAGGAACTGACACCATCTTCCTATTCCATCACATGGAATGCTGCCAATGTCGCGAGCGGCGTATACCTTTACAGACTTGATGCGGGAAATTATTCGGTTACGAAGAAGATGGTGTTGATGAAGTAAGCAGGTTTTAATTTTGGAGCGAAGAACGTGAGGCCGTTATTTTTAGAATGACGGCCTCTTTTATTGTTAAAGCTGTAATACTATTTTCGACACTAGCTCTGTGAAATTGTTTTTTACTTTGTTGGCGACTTCCGTTACTTCAGCATGAGCTAATTTTTCTGAGGTCAAACCAGTCGCAAAATTAGTGATGCAGGAAATTCCCAGCACCTCGATTCCATAGCTTGCTGCGACAATCACTTCAGGAACAGTCGACATTCCCACCGCGTCAGCACCCCAAGCTCGCATCATCCGAATTTCTGCGGAGGATTCGTACGACGGCCCTTTTGTCCAGCAATACACTCCTTCCTTAAACGGTATCTTGTTTTCCAACGCGATCGCTTTTGCTTTGGCGAGCAATTTCGGGCTGAATTCGGGGCGGCACGTCCTTACTTCCTCCGAGACGTTGCCGTTGAGAGGGTTCTCGAATGACAAATTCATGTAATCCTTGATGAACATCAAGTCGCCCGGTATGAACTGCGGGCTAACCCCGCCGGCAGCATTAGTGATGATTATTTTTTTGATGCCAATTCCATGCGCCACTTCAATCGGGTAGGCAACAGTCTTAGCGTCATTACTCTCATAAAAATGAATCCTCCCCTGAAAAACCATCAGGTCGGATGATGACTGATTGGCCGATTTAATTTTTCCGAAGAGGAGCCTTCCGGCGTGTCCTTCAACCGAAAAAACAGGATAATGCGGGATGTCTTTTGTGTCGATGGATGTTTTGTCAACAAGCATCTCCCCGAAATCCCCGAGGCCTGACCCAAGGATTACGCCAGTATTAGGATGTACATCAATTTGGGACTTGATGTATTGAACCGAGGCTGAAATTCGGTCATCGTAGTCTTTGTTCATAAGGATAGGCGATTGTCGCAAGGGTTGGGACGACGGTTAACGCTACAAACTAATGTCATTGCGGCAATAATGTGTCTCACTCTTTGGGCGGCTCAAAACAGTGGCGGCATCGAGCTTCATACACGTCCTTTGCACCAACGACAACGCGTTCGTGCGAGTCGGAAGTGCGTTGCGTGCGGTCGGCAGGATTTCCGCAAACGACACATATCGCAAGGGTCTTCGTAATGTACTCGGCGACTGCAA
>CAWJKX010000090.1:0-17411 GCA_963843065.1 uncultured Bacteroidota bacterium | reverse complement strand
TCATCCTGGGGGAAATGCTTTCCGCATGGGGAATCATCGGCATCATTGTCACGACGGCAGGGATCGTGCTTGTGGTGGTATCGAACCAGCAAAGCGACTACACAAAAGTGAAGCTGACACGGATTGGGCTGCTCTACGGTTTTCTAGGCGCGCTTGGCCAGGGGGCCGGTTTGGTTTTTGCACGGCTGGCATTTGTTGAAGGGGATATTAACGGTTTCGTTGCAACGTTTGTCAGGATCGCGGCATCGCTCATCGTTCTTCTTCCACTCACGCTCATGACAGGTCGCATTAAAGATCCGGTTGGGGTGTTTCGGAAAGACAAGCGGGCATTGATGCTTACAATCGGAGGGGCGATATTCGGTCCGTATCTGGGAATTACGTTCAGCCTCATTGCGATCATGTATACTAAAGTAGGCATCGCCGCGACGCTTATTGCTACCGTTCCAATTCTTATGCTCCCGCTCGTCCGGATTATCTACAAGGAACGTCTTTCATGGCATGCGGTCGTTGGCGCGTGTGTGGCGGTCGGAGGTGTTGCAATTCTTTTCTTGCGGTGATCCATAGAGGTGACATCTAGAGCACAGGATATAGTTCCAAAATTGAAACTCTTCGATTGAATTCTTGTCTCCGGTATCAGAGAAAGAAGAGGACTGGTCTGATATTGCATTTCGATAAACTAATCCATACTTTTTCCACGAAGAATACGGTGGGATGAATTCCAAAACTATTCGCGAGGGTATTCTGAACAAAAAAGTACTTATTGTTGACGACGAAGATTTTCTGCGGAACTTTTACTCACATTACTTCGTGAAGAAAGGATTTGCCGTCTTCGAGGCCGACAACGGGCTTGACGGATTGACCGTCGCCGAAGCCGAAAAGCCCGAGCTTATCCTCCTCGACCTTATCATGCCCGGAATGCATGGCTTCGCGGTATGTAAGCAGCTCCGTGAAAATCCGGCGTTCGATAAGACGACAATCATTATCACATCCTCAAAATCATACAAACCCGATATCGACAAAGCGCTTGAGCTTGGTGCCGATGCATACGTCATCAAACCAGTCGAGTTTGATGAGCTATTCCAAATTTCAAATGAGAAAATGGCGCAGCGACTGGGGGAAAAACAGTGAACGTTCGATTTTGGGGAACGCGCGGGTCGATCGCCACTCCCGGAGCAGCGACGCTGAAGTACGGCGGCAATACTTCGTGTGTTGAAGTTAGAGCGAACGGGCAGATCCTTGTTTTTGATGCGGGGACCGGAATTCACAACCTCGGAATTCAACTTCAAAAAGAATTTCCCTCACAACCGATCACTGTCCATATTTTCATCAGCCACACGCATTGGGATCATATTCAAGGGTTCCCATTTTTTCTCCCGGCGTACGGCCAGCAGAACCGGATCATTATCTACGGGCCGCCGGGGAGAGACAAAACGCTCCGTCAGATCATGCGGATGCAGATGGATTCCGATTATTTTCCCGTTGCCATCGGCGACATGAACCCGAGCATCGAAATTGTAGAAGTGGAGGCTCCGATCGCAATCGATGGACTCTCCATCACGCATTTTTATTTGAACCATCCTGCATTGTCGCTGGCATATCGCGTCTCTGACGGAACTCGCAGCGTCGTCTATGCGACTGACAACGAGCCATACCAGTACACGCTGCCGGCGCAGCAAAGAGCAACGCATCCTACGGGATTTCCTGAGTACCTGGACGACAAGCTGATCGAATTTTTAGAGGGGACGGATTTGTATATCGGCGAAGCCCAGTACACGCTTGAAGAGTACAAAGCGAAGCTGGGATGGGGGCATTCACCGGTCGAATCGATCGTAGAGTTTGCGGTCAAAGCGAAAGTAAAGCGGCTCGCTCTGTTTCACCACGACCCGTACCACGACGATGCGTTCGTCGATGAGATGGTAAAGCATGCTCAACAGCTTATTGCCGAACAAAAAAGTTCGATCGAATGTTTTGGCGCAAAAGAGGGAATGGAAGTTGTTCTGTAGCGTCAGGCTCTGCTGCGTTGGCCCCTCCTGACTAGAAGCTATCTGAAAAATGTATAGAGGCCATCTCAAAAACATCTCTCTTGATCCTTCCCGACGGGTCGACGACCCATCGGGTCGTTGACGATGCGCTCACTCCGTTCGCTTACTCAGGATGAGGAGGCCATTTGTTCACCCTGAGCAAGTTCCCCGAAGGAGGACGCGTCGAAGGGTGAACAGACTCCATGTCCATCCGATGTTTCTTAAATACCTTCCAAAAGTTTTCCTCGCCCTACTTCGTCACTCCTTCAATCCAATCACCAATCATTTTCAACGCCTCCGGATTTATCGTTTCTTCTATCTCGGCATATTCGCGCGGCGCTCCGGTTTCTGCTTTCTGGAAAAGATGATTCAGTCCCGGGAGGATTTTTGCAGTGGCATTCTTGTTTCCGCTCGCTTTAAAAGCACGTTCCAAGCCTTCCAGATTCTGCTGCGCCGGGACCTGCAAATCCTTGCTTCCGTCGAGCGCCAGGATTGGGCATGTCGTTTTTTCCAGCGCAGGAATGGGGTCATACGTCACGAAAAATCGAAACCACGGCGATGTCAATTGTTTGACCGCAGCATTCACTGCTTCCTCATTGACCGTGCCGACTGTCGCTGAATCGGGGGACATCGATTCTTTGACCGCGGAACGGATTTCCTGCTGAAGCTTCGTCGAATCGGATTCTGTACGTAATGAGTGAAAAGAGTATACGGTTGAGCCGAAGTTCTTTTTGAATTTCTTCCGGCGGGATTCCCATCACAGTAGAAATGAGGGAATCCTGTAAATAAAGAATTTCTTCGCCGGTAAGTGAAGGGCCGGCCATCATCACGATAAACGCAACGTCCTTCGAGTCGCTTGCAACCATCGGCGCGATAATTCCCCCTTCGCTGTGGCCTAAAAGGCCGATCTTTTTCACATTGACGTCGCTCCGCGATTTCAAATACGTGATACCTGCACGTACGTCTCCGGCAAAATCTTTTGTTGTCGCGGCTCCAAAGACACCCGTCGATTTTCCGGTTCCCCGGTCGTCAACACGCAGCACGGCGATTCCTCTTCGCGTGAGATAATCGGCGATAACAAGAAAGGGCTTATGACCGAACAACTCCTCGTCCCTGTTCTGAGGGCCGGAGCCGGTGATGAGAAGCAAGGCTGGGAATGGCCCGCCGGATTTTGGTTTCGTGAACGTCCCTGCAAGCGTGATACCGGCATCTCTGTTCTCATACGAAACCTCTTCCGCATCGTATGGAAACGGCGGCTTCGGTTCCTGCGGCCTTCGCAGCTCGGCAACTTCATGAATGCGATGGATGTCGAGCGGGAGCGCTGATCCCCCCTGCTTCCATGTTCCCGTGATGACAGAATCTCCGGGCTGTGTAATTCCTTCATACGAACCACCGATAGCGCTGATTGTGAGGATGACACTGTCGAGACGGGTCGAAACGTTGTCGATAGGAATGCCCCTTGCTCCCTGGTCGGGGCTGTCCAGCGTTGCCTTCATCGCACCGGTCGAATCAGTCTGAAAATGAAAGACCACTCGCAATTCCATCGTTTGGACTTTCAATGTTCCTTGCCATGTACCGACGATGTTTTTGTCGGAGGCAAAAGTTGATTGGATGAAAACGAAAGAGATAAGGAAGATAGATAAATGCAAGAAAGGATTTTTTTCCATAGGAGCCCCTTTTTAAGGAGAAAGTAAGTTATAGTTATTATTGTTTCTATTTATAGGTTAATTTATTTCTGACAATTTTTGGATCATCTCTCCTCTGGAGTAGTGTCTTGACTTCTCTTTCTCTACTATTGGGCGACTCTTCTTGCGTGGCTCCGCAAGCGATACATTTTTTTTCTTTGTGTGTGTGGGTGAAATTATCACCGCACTCACAGTCCCAATATGACAGGTTTAGCACGATATCGCCGACTGTCTCTATTGTTTCACCATACATATTTTTCCGCCTGTTCATTTATTGGAGTCCTTTTAAGCGTTGACTAGTTGAAATGAGATGGCATTGCAGAAGCTCCGAGCGCAATTAAAGGAATTAAACACATTATTTTATCGGATTTTTCCAAGTTATGTTTCACACACAAAAGCCTCACATTTTCTGCAACCATGCTACTGCCACCTTTTGAAAATGGAATATCATGATCATAATGGAGGTTTGTCGTTGACCCACACTCGACGCATCTTCCACCGTCTCGTTTCCACACCTCGACTTTTACTTGGGTTGGAATTATGCGCGTATGAGGTAATTCCAAAATCCGCCCAAATGCTTTTTTCTCTACAGGCTTTAAATAGAATTTGAAAACATTTCGCGTTCCGTTGGACGCAATTTTTGTATCAAGGAGTTCGAAGAATCCTTTGTAACACCATACACCATTCGAAATCTTCTCATAAACTTTAATAAGTTCTGGTTTCTCTCTGAGATGGCCTTTGTAATCCATCGCAGCGCGGAAGAACTTGCCATTTTCCGTCCATGAACCTTTCGGCGTCGTCAATGGTTGGTCAATGGATTTTGGATCAGAAACACCTTTGTATTTCGGTTGATCGTGCCCTTCATAGATTAGCATTCCATTTTTTTTGTCAATCGAGTCAGCGTAAGGTGCATTCTTTCTAACCGACATCAGAAAAACTGAGTAGCCTTTTCTAATGCCAAAGTTCATTCCTTTCTGGAGGTTGATTCCTTCAGCGGTGACGAGTTCGGCATAAGAGATGATATCATCAATATTCATAACTGATCCTCGCGGAAAGGATTAACGATGTTCGGTTACACCATAGCTTAATGATTGTGCACTAATGTAGATTCTTTTCCCCACGAAGGCAAGGTAGAGCCTTCCATCTCCCTTCAATTTTTCGTATATTTACTCCGCAATTTTCTGATTAATGAAATCTGACATACGGAATACTGTTCCATGCTTTCTCTCGAGCACATTTCAGTCCAATTTGGCGGACGGTATTTGTTTGATGACCTTTCGCTCATGGTCGGTCCGCACGACCGCATCGGACTTGTCGGCTCGAACGGTGCCGGCAAAACGACGCTGCTGAAAATTATCGCCAGCCTGGCTCAGGCGGAAAGCGGCACGGTGAGCAAGGCACATTACGTCACAGCAGGATATTTGCCGCAGGACGGTGTGACCGCTGTCGGGAAGACACTCTATAAAGAGGTGGAGACTGCATTTGAAAACATACTCCTGGTCCAGCAGGAACTTGAAGAAGCACATCTCCTCTTGAGCACGCAGGACACGGCAAGCCAGGAGTACATGGAAACGCTGGAAATCTACGGCGAGCTCCAGCATAAGCTGGAAGACCTTGATGCCTTTCGGATGCAATCGAAGATCGAACGGGTGTTGATGGGACTTGGGTTCTCGGTACCGGACCTGGAGCGTCAGACGGACGAGTTCAGCGGAGGCTGGCAGATGCGCATCGAGCTGGCGAAGCTTTTGCTCAAAGAGCCGTCGGTACTTCTGCTTGATGAACCAACGAACCATCTCGACATCGAATCGCTCCAATGGCTTGAAGAATATCTGCACCAGTACAATGGAGCGATCATCCTCGTGTCGCACGACCGGGCATTCCTCGATTCAATTACCGCACGTACGTTTGCCCTTAGCCTCGGCAAAATGGAGGAATACGCAGGAAACTACTCCTTCTACGAAAAAGAACGGGTGATCCGCAAAGAGCTGGTGATGAATGCGTACAAGAATCAGCAGCAGCAGTTGAAGCAGACGCTGCAGTTTGTCGACCGCTTCCGCTACAAGGCGACGAAGGCACGGCAAGTGCAAAGCCGCATCAAACAGATGGAGAAAATGGATCTGATCGAAATTGAAGACGAAGAGCAGGAAATCCATTTCCATTTTCCACAGCCGCAGCCGAGCGGGCGTGTTGTGATGGAGCTGAAAAATCTCCAGAAGAGCTATGGCACGCACAAAGTTTTTACCGGGTTAAACTACACCCTCGAACGGGGAGACAGAATCGCCGTCGTCGGTGTAAACGGCGCGGGTAAATCGACTTTCTCAAGAATTGTCGCGGGAGTGGAACCGTTCAACGGCGGCGAGCGGGTTCCGGGCTACAATACGATTGTGTCGTATTTTGCGCAGCACCAGGCGGAAGAGCTCGACATGTCCAAGGAAGTGCTGCAAATCGTCGATGAAGTTGCGACGGGAGAAGTTAGAACAAAGCTGCGGACGATTCTCGGCTCGTTCCTATTTCGCGGCGACGACGTTTTTAAGAAAGTGAAAGTTCTTTCGGGAGGAGAAAAAAGCCGTCTCGCATTGTCAAAAATGTTACTTCTTCCTTCAAACTTTTTGATCATGGATGAGCCGACAAATCATCTTGACATGCGATCGAAGAAAGTCCTGCAGGAGGCGCTTGCAGAATTTAACGGAACGTATCTCATTGTCTCGCACGACCGGGCATTTCTCGACCCGATCGTGAATAAAGTGCTCGAGTTCAGCCACGGCGGGATTCGGACGTTTTTGGGGAACGTGAGCGATTACTTGACGAAGAAGAAGCAAGAGGCGGGGAAGAAGAATTCAGAATTCAGAAGACAGAATTCAGGAGGTGGTAAGCAGAAGGAGCGAGAAGGGCCAAAAGCCAATGGCCAAGAGCAAAAAGCCGGGAGCAGAGGGAAGGATGCTGTTTATCATTCCGAAAAAGAGAAGAAGAGAATTGAGGCGGAACGGAGGCAGGAACATTCGAAAAAATTCCAGCCGTTAAAGAAGAAACTTTCGATGGTCGAAAAAGAAATCGAAAAATTGGAGAAACGCAAATCGGAGATCGAAGGATTAATGGGACAACCGGAGTTCTACAAGAACGGCGAGGAAGCCAAGCACATTTCTGCCGAGTACAAAACCGTTCAGGCAAAGCTGAACGACAATTATTATGAATGGGATAAGGTGTCCCAGGAGATCGCTAAAATGGAAAGCGGGAACTGATGCCTGTGCAGGGCGACATTCTCGAATTGACGATTGACTCTTCAGGATTTGAAGGGACGAGCATAGCGCGCTATGAGGGGATTGTTGTGTTTGTCGAGGGGGCTGTCGCCGGGGATGTCGTGCGCGCCCGGATTTTTCGGACAAAGAAAAAACATCTCGAAGCAAAAGTCGTTGAAGTGCTTCAGCCGTCGCCGAACCGCACTACGCCGCGGTGCAAATATTTCGGGACATGCGGCGGTTGCAGCTGGCAGCATGTGCAGTACGAATCGCAGCTTGCGTTCAAGCAGCAGCATGTTGTCGATGCGCTTGAACGCATAGGAGGGTTCAAGGGAGTACAGGTTCTTCCGATCATCCCGTCAAAAGAAATATATTTTTACCGAAACAAACTTGAGTTTTCGTTCGGGGACCGGCCGTGGCTGGAGACCCCGCCCCCGGCATCTCCCTTTGAGGGGAGGGGAAACATTACCGGCGCCATGGCGCTCGGTTTTCATATTCCTCAGCGCTACGATAAAATTCTCGACATTGACGAATGCCATCTCCAATCAGAATTGAGCAACGGCATTTTGAATGCGGTAAAAAGTTTTGCCATCTCGCATTCGCTCCCGGCGTACACATCCGAGCCGCAGTCCGGATATCTCCGGAACCTCGTTATCCGGGAAGGGAAGAACACCGGCGACGTGATGGTGAATCTCGTAACGTTTGACGACCGTCCCAATATCATGAAAGAATTGACGGCAGAGTTGACGAATGGTTTTCCCGAAATCGTTGACAATGGTAAACAATATTACCGCTAAGCTTGCAAATGTTGCCGTCGGAGAAACGGAAAAGGTTTATTACGGCAGCGGCATGTTTACCGAAAAGATCGGCGATTACCTGTTTCATCTTTCGGCAAATTCATTCTTTCAGACAAATACACGCCAGGCGGAAACGCTGTACGCCGTAACGAAAGAATTTGCAGAACTGAACCCGCGCGATGTAGTGTACGACCTGTACTGCGGCACGGGCGCAATCTCATTGTACGTTTCCGGCGCTGTGAAACAAGTCGTCGGCATCGAACTCATCGAGAGTTCGATCATCAACGCGAGGATGAATGCCGAAGTTAACGGAATTCTCAATTGTGAATTCATTGCCGGCGATTTGAAAGATTTATTGACGAAGGATGTCGCGTGGAAGGGAAAATATGCCAAGCCGGATGTGTTGATCATCGACCCGCCGAGAAGCGGGATGCATCCGAAGGCGGTTGATGAAATCGGCGCAATGAAAATTCCAAGAATCGTCTATGTCAGCTGCAATCCTGCAACGCTCGCCCGCGATTTGCAGCTTCTTTCCCCGTTTGGCTATTCAATCGAAAAGGTCCAGCCGATAGATATGTTTCCCCATACATATCACATCGAGAGTGTCGCCAAGCTGACATTACAGGAACGCCTCACAGCAAAATAGATAATCCGATACTCCCCGAAACCCCACTCATTGAAAACTCGATGTCCGTGGATTGTGCGTTTGCATTATTCTCAAAATCTTCGAACTTCAACCCGCGGTACGCGATTTCCAACTGAAGGCCTATTTTAGACGATAACGGAACGGTTGTCTGCGCCGCAATACGGAAGCCGTACGCGGGACTAAAGAAGCTGTTCGAATACGTTGTTGTCGTTCCCTCCGTAGTCGTGAACGAGCCGTTTTCGGTGATATATCCTAACGCATAAATAAAATCAAGCTCCACTTGAAAGTCTGAACTCAGCGTTGATAATCCAACACCAATCGACATCGGATAGGCGGAATATTTTTCCTTGATTGACCCTTTCACTCTTCCAATTGGAGTTGAAGAAGTATCCGTTTCCGGTACGGAGAATGAATAATCCCGCTCGGTCCACAAATATCCGCCGCGGAGAACCAGAATTTTCGTGTCCTGGTTCGGCCGGATTGTCAGAGCAGCCGAAAGCTCGGGCATTGATTTGATTGAGGGGGCTGAACTGCCGAGCGCTTCGTTCGAGGTTGCAATATGGTCGTTGATCTGGTCAGGATTCATAGCGTCAACGCCGTAGCTCAATGAAAAGCGAAATTTCGAAACAACCGTGGAGGAATCAGCGTGCTGCGCCTGCGCATAGTATGTGATAAAGAGACTCACAAGAACAAGAAGTAAACGTTTCATGACGACCCCTATTGTTTGAGAGCAGTGATTCGAAGAAGGATTGTAACTTCCTGTTCCAGCGATGGACCTGAAATGTTGATTTGTTCCATTTCAATATAGTACACGCCAGTGGGTACCGGGAAACCGTTGGCGCCATTTCCGGACCAGGTTATTGTGTCTGTTTCAGCTGGGTGCGCTGCGTTATCGACAAGGATCGCTTGTTGCTGATTGAAGCGGTCGAAAACGACTAAGCGAATCCATGGTGCCGCACTGGGTCTGACGTCAGGGACTCCATAAACTATCCTCGTTGAATCAGTGAACGGATTAGGATAATTCTGTTTTAGCTCATATGTTGCAGGAGGATTGTTGGCAATCTGTTGCTCGGCGCAAGAGGAAAGCAAAAGCGAAAAGAAAGCGATGAAAAATGAGAGATGTTTCATACGTACCCCGGTTTGGTGTGAAAACATATTGTTACAGGGAGACAATTTTGTTTTGGTTAGCTGTTCATTCAATAGAATATGTTTAAGTTTTTCGAAGAAGCCTTCAACTTGTTAAGCTCGGACGATCTCCTATGATACTTCTTATCGGCTATTCTAGATGTTGCAAGCCCAATTGATCAACTTCATCCATTCACTAAAATGTGGAAAATCCGGAATTGCAAATTCCGTTGAAATGTGGGAAAACGCGGTCTGCTTTTCATATCGCCTCCCGAGCGTACGAAATCAGTAAGGGGTGTCTTTCAAAAACTTAAAAAGAAAACGTTATAAAGTCAAATTAAAAAAGCAAAAATTATTTCGACCATCGTTCAAAAAATCCGGCGACGCGCTCTTCGTACTCTTTTTGAGCGATATTGTGAATGTCGGTATGGTTTGCGCCGTCGATTAAATATAATTCTTTCGGCTCATGTGCGTTGGCGTAAAGCTGTTCGCTGTATTGATACTTAATGCGTCCGTCTTTTTTCCCGTGGATAAAGAGAATAGGGACATTCACTGACGCGAGCGAATGGAGCGGTGAAACATCGTGATGGCTGAAATGGGCAATGTGTTCCGAACGTTTCATTGCTACATTACGGAGAAAATGCCACGGCATCCACAATAAACGTTTCTGATAGTCGACGGTGATGGTTCGCAAATTTGTAAAACATCCCTCCGCTACAACAGCGCGGATGCGGGGCTCTATGCTTGCCGCTTGCACCGCGATTGCAGCTCCCATCGACGTTCCGAAGAGGCCGATTTTGCCCGGGGGAGATTTTTCCCGTTCTGCCAATACATCGATGGCTGTCGACACATCGAATTTTTCGTAGTAGCCGTACGTGCAGAACCGTCCCTCGCTCTTTCCATGCGCCCGTGAATCATACATCATCACATTGAAATGGCGCGAGTGAAAAACCTGCGCCAGCCGCAGTCCGCTTATCTTGTTGTCGCCAACGCCGTGCAGGTAGAAGATCGTTCCATGCACCGGTTCTTCCGCCGGGATAAACCAGGCATGAAGCCGTTGGCTGTCTCGATTCGTGAACCAGAATTCTTCGAAGGGGAGTTGAAGGTCGGCGGGGGAAAGCGGTTCGCCGCGCTCTTTGTAGAAAGCTTCGCCGCGGCGGCGCGGGTTCAACACCATAATTGGGCCGATGGCAAAGATCACGAGCGTTGCGGCAAAAGCGAATGTAATAAGAGCGAGAAAAAACCCTGCGATGAAGGTCATGCCGCTGCCGTTTTCCTGTAGTGGAGAAGAACAGAATGGAGCGCTGCCGCTTCATCGGGCGAGTTATAGAAATGAGGAGAGACGCGAATCATTCCCTCACGAAGAGAGACAATGATGTTTTCTTTTGCAAGGGAGTCGAACAATTTCCCGGCATTGGGACACTTGAACGAGACAATACCGGCGCGCTTCGAACGATCGCGCGGCGTTATGACATCGAAACCGGCGTTGTCGATTCCCGCAATAAGATTATCGGTCATAAGATGGAGACGCGTCTGAATGTTTTCGATGCCGACGTCAAGCAGCGTCGAGGTCGACTCGCTCAGCGCAACGATGCCGGGGAAATTCTGAGTGCCGTTTTCGTAACGCCGGGCGGTTTCGTCGAAGTCGATCCGGTACGTAAAAAAATCGCCAAAAAAATTTCTGTTGCTCGTCCACCCCGCATAGGCCTGGTGAATCCGCTGCTGCAGTTCTTCAGACACATAAATGAAACCAATTCCCATTAAGCCCATCAGCCACTTCGGGCCACCGCATGAAAGAAAATCGATGCCCGCCGATCGCACGCTGAGAGGCGAAGCACCGAGCCCCTGAATCGCATCGACACAGAAAATTATCCTGTGCTTTTTGCAGACTCCCCCGATGGCATCAAGGTCGGCACGGAAACCGGAGAGAAATTGGACAAAACTCAGAGAAACAAGCCGAGTGCGCGGAGTAATGAGATCCTCGATACGTTCCGCAGTAATTTCTCCTTGCCGGGTTTCGACAAAATCGATCTCGACTCCGTAACGCTTTAGATTGATGAAGGGGACAATGTTTGATGGAAATTCGCTGTCGTTAAGAATAATCCGGTCGCCGGCGTGCCATTCCAATCCTGAGGCGAGGACGTTCAAGCCATCCGAGGTATTTCCGACAAAGGCAATTCGATCAGCAGGTGCGTCAATCAAAGTACCGAGATTGGCTTTTGTTTTTGCAGCGATCGGGAGTGATGAGATGTATGTATCGATTTCCTCGATTGCGCATCGCTGAAGATACTGGGAAACGGCTTCGCTTACACGGCGCGATAGAGGACTTACTGCTGCATGGTTCATCCAGATTTTTCCGGTGGAAAGGTACGGGAACCATGAGCGATATAAAGGGAGGTTATATTCATCCATGACATAAGCCGGCACTGGACTTCGAAGTCGACAATTTTAATATAGTGAGCGATGAAACCTTTAGCAAGTTTCCGGAGCGGATCGATTTGAAGCCTTGATACGATACCTTCCGAAGGGTAATCTTCAGCAAATTGCCGGGTATGTTTTATTTGAATCTCAAATCCGTTATATAAGGCAACCCTTCGGAAGGGTGTGTACTTCGGCCCCCCTCCCAAGTTTTGATTCTCGTCCCAAACTTTGTATATTTTCGTCACCTTTTTTTAAAAATTTCTGATGAGCATCTCAGATCGACCGTTGCGTATCGCTTTAGTCCACGATTGGCTTACTGGCATGCGGGGAGGGGAAAAGTGCCTTGAGGTCATGTGCGAACTTTTCCCGGACGCGCCGATTTACACATTGCTCCACGTGAAAGGCGCGATGTCCCCGCTGATCGAATCAAAAACAATTCATACATCGTTCCTTCAGCGCTTTCCGTTTGTAGAACAGAAATACAGAATGTACCTTCCGCTGTTCCCCTTTGCGATTGAAGCTTTCGACTTTTCCGGCTACGACCTCCTTCTCTCGACGAGCCATTGTGTTGCAAAAGGAGCGAGGCCGCGGGGAGGCGCGCTGCACATCTGTTATTGTTTCACTCCGATGCGGTATGTCTATGAAATGTATGATGAATATTTTGGAAAAGGCCAGGCCGGAATAGCAACCCGCATGGCGATGAAGATCGCCGCCCCTTTGCTCAGGGCGTGGGATAAAAAGACTGCCGGCCGGGTGCATCATTTTGTGGCGATCTCGGAACATGTTCGTCAGCGGATCCGCCGCCATTACGGGCGCGATGCCGAGATAATTTTTCCCCCCGTTGATACCGCAAAGTTTCAAGCATCAAGAAAAGACGAAGGCTACTACTTAATAGTAAGTGCCCTGGTTCCCTACAAGAAAGTTGATCTTGCTGTCAAGGCGTTTAACAAAATCGGGGCGCGGCTGATTATTGTGGGAAAAGGTCCTGATGAAGAGAAACTTCGGCGGCTTGCGAAACCCAACGTCGAATTTGTAGGATGGAAAAACGACGATGAACTCGCTTCTTTATATGCAGGCTGCACGGCGCTTGTGTTTCCCGGAGAAGAGGATTTCGGTATCGTCCCTCTTGAGGCAATGGCGAGCGGCAAGGGGGTCATCGCGTACGGGAAAGGGGGGGCGTTGGAAACTGTGCAGGATGGACTATCGGGTGTTTTTTTCTACGAGCAGACGGTCGAAGCTCTTGAAAGCGCAGTTTCGAAGGCGGGGCAGATGAGGTTCGATCCGGAAAAAATTCGGAATAGAGCGCTCCAATTTTCGCGCAGCATCTACAAAAACGCCATGAAGAAATTCATCGAAGAAAAAATAGAAGCCCATGAACGGGCAAAGAAACATGTGTCCATCTAGATTGAACAACGCGAACGCATGAGCCCCTCTCCCGCAAACCGTAAAATTCTTTTTGGAATTCTTGTCATGGCAGCGCTTCTGCGTGTCGGCACTGTGGCACTGTTCCATCCTCCGCTCACTTCGGATGACAAAGACTATGACGCAATTGCCCGGTCGCTTGTACACGGCGATGGGTTCGCTCTTGATGGGAAGCCAACAGCGTTCCGCCTTCCCGGGTATCCTCTCCTTCTCGCCGCTACATACGCAGTTTTCGGGGATTCGAAGGCGCCGATAAGAATGCTCCAAGTGATCGCCGATGTCTTTTCTTGCCTCTTGTTATTCAGTATCGGGAAAAAAGTGTTCTCTGAAAAAGTCGGCCTGGCGGCAGCTGGCATTCTTGCGCTATTCCCGATACAGGTATTGTACGTTTCTCATTTGATGACCGAGACAATCTTTACAACAATCCTGTTGCTTATCGTATGGATGGTCGTTGCCAAAGAAAACGAATCTCACGTGTTGGCAGAATCAATTATTCTCGGAGTGTTGACGGGCCTCGGTATGCTCATTCGGACGACTGTGGCTCTCATACCGTTGGTGATTTTTTTGTACCGCTCGAGGAACGGAAATCTTTTTAAATCAAACGTGCGGTCGCTGGCCATTGTTGCCGCATCTGCATTCATCATAATCTCACCATGGCTTATTCGAAACTACGCCGTGTTTCACAGACTGTCGCTCACAAGCAATACGGGTGTAAATTTTTGGATGGGAAACCATTCAGGGGCGAGCGGTGCATACTCATTTCCGAAAGAAAATAACCCGCTCATTGCGGTCGCTGATGATTTTGACCGTTCCGATCTTGGATTTAAACTTGGCTTTGAGTTTGTACGCTCCCATCCGTTAGAGTCCTTTATTTTAGAGGGAAAAAAAATAGCCCACTTTTTTGCCGCCGACTATTGGCTTCTCATGACGATGGAATATAAACCCGAATGGGCATCGGCGCAAAATGCGGGTGCAGTATTTACCCGGCTTTCAATTGTGGACATCATCATTCTTCACTTACCGTTTGTCGCCGTCATCCTCCTCGGAACATTTGGCTTGGTCTGTCCAGCGGGCAAAGACGAGAAAAACTTCTTTTTCCTTCGCGCGCTTCTTCTCTATTGGCTTGCCGTCCACTTGCTTATTTATGCCGACGCTCGTTACCGGTTTCCGATTGTGCCGATATTTATTCTTGCTGCCGCATACGGCTGGTGTATCCTGCGCGAAAATACCTTTCAGCGGACAAAAATTCGGTTACTCGTTCTCACAATTCTCTGCATCATCTATTTCGGCGGCTGGTTTGGCGAGGTTTTTACTCTTCGGTCCAAAGCAGTTACCCTCCAGCCGGTAGCCGGACGAATTTTGTCAATAAGCGAGCAAGGCTTCGGGTCCAGGCGTACAAACATCGAACGCTGCGCGTCAAAAACTCGGTGCTGTTACAGTTTGCCCAGCAAACCCAAAGGAGGCTTAAATGACCTCCTTTAGACGTGACAAAATTTCAGGGAGAAGAATTTGGCACAGCAAATGGTATCACGGACTTTTTGTATTAGTTGGCATCATTATATTTATGGTAGGGATAAGATTTTCCGGTAATGGCATTAACAACCAAGCAATAAGTAGTGGTATGCTTTTCATCGAAAATATCGAAATACTGAATATCCCCAAAAACAACAAATCTATTATGTATCATTGCTTCACGATAGAACAGCGAATCCCTGAGAGTCAGAGGCTTTCCGCCCAAAAATGCGAGAGTGGACTGAATAGAGGTAAGAGGATCGCTACTATTTGTAGTAAGCAATATATCTCCAGCCTTTCCATGCCGATCAAGCGCACCATTCAAGACAGTAAACAAACTATCAATTTCATTTCCAGTATCGACAGCCATACCGGAAACATTGAAAACGAATCTGGCGGGAGATTTACCAGCATTAAAAATCTTTTCATCGCAACGGATTCCTTCTTTTCTGGTAAAGGTAAGATTTTGTATTCCGTAGCCGACATAAGCACGAATGTCTTTCTTGGTAAAATTCTCCTGAAGTTTCGCAGAATTTTCAGCAACATGGGATTGATTAACTGCTTCATTCCACAACAGGAAAGTTCCAATAGCAAGAAAGAGGTTTACGACAACGAGAGTAATAGTAATTCTATTCAGCGTCCGAGCTTGCTGTACTACTTTATCAGTTTCGGGTACATGGGTTCGGGGATGTTCCTTTTTGTATATAATTTTCTTGAGATTTTTGAGAAGGATGACAAATTGCGCCGATGGGTTAGGATTCTTGCGAGTGTTTTTGGAATCCTCTTTATGCTTTTCAGTATCTTCTTGATTCATTTTTGGAATCTTTGATTTTGGGGAAGATGCCTTACAATTGATCCAATCGAATTCCGCGAATTATTCAAAGAAAAGAACGGAAATGCAAGCTACGGCTTGCATTTTTTATTGTTGACGATCCGAATGAATATGCGTAGATTTACCCCATTCACGGAACAAGTAACTAATACCATAACAACTTTAAAGAACCTTATCGCCACATAACCAATCGTAACACATAGTCGTTCTATCCTGAAAACTGTCAATTTTCATCATTTCGACAAAACACATGATGCACCCGTTTGGGCGCACTCATTGTGTCTTGTCGAAGGGTATGACAGTACCCCAGGGTAGGGCGCGATGATGTTGCGCCCTTTTTACTTTACGGAATAACATAGAAATGTTCAAAGGAGAAATAAAATGGCAGAATCCCAAAAGGCGTCCCCAAGAACGGGAGGTATTGAGTCTTCTCTCGAAGTAGTAGGAATAATTTACATAGCCACGTCGATCATCGCATTGGTGGGTTGCATCATTTTATCACAGCAAGATATATTTCAAAAGTCAGGACTTTCGTCTCTTCTTATCGGATTTGGCATAGGCGTTGCTATTCAAGGATACATTTTTCAGACTTTATTCAAAGCTGCTAGTGAGACAATTCGCTTGCTCAAAAGACTAAATGGCCTACCGTACGGCGGAGCATTGTCACAGAGCGACGGCGACGGTGAAGCATTTATTTGCACTGATTGCGGCGAGCCACTTACAAAACGAGATAAATATTGTTCTCAATGTGGAGCGACTTTTTAGAATGCCGCACCCATCCAATCAACCATTAACACGAATTAATTTTCAAATTAAGATACTATTCAAAGATTAGCAAGAACATCAGGAAGGATACAAAATGAAAAAGTTAATTTCCCTAATAATTCTTTTCTCAGTTTCTTTTGTTTTCGCTCAGAAAACCACACCAAACTATTATCCGTTACAAGTGGGTGATCAGTGGACATATAAAATGCCAGTTGAAGGAACAGACCGGAACGACGAACAGACCATCCGAGTTACTGAATATTCAGATGAGTATAAGTCCTACATAGTAAGAACGATTTTTAAAATGGGCGACGCACTACCGATTACCATCGATGACCTATTTGAGCCGCGAGGAAATAAAATATTATGGCTTGGAACAAGTGGAGGGTTATTAAATTCAGATTGGAGTTTCTTTTCTCGTCCTGTTTTCCAAACGCCATTAAAAATAAAGTCAACTTGGCGGCAACGTGATGATCGTAATACTGAATATACAGTGGTTAGCTTTATCACTCTAAAGGTGGAATCAGGAACATTCAAAAATGTTTGCAAAATAAAGAAATCTGTTAAAGGCTTAGATATGCAATCATTCCTATACTTTGCACCCGAAGTCGGGCTGATAAAAGAAGAATTAATTAATTCAAATGATGGAACTACAACTACATTTAGAGAACTAACTAACTTCAAAGAAGGAAAAGATGTCTCTCATTAAATGTAAAGAGTGTGGAAATGAAATTAGCGATAAAGCAAGGTCTTGTCCCCGATGTGGTGCGTATTACGGAGCCGCGGTAGGAGTTCCCAGCCCAATCGTTTTACTCGTTTTACGCTTGGGAGGAATATTTTTCATTTTATTAGGAGCAGTAGATATATCGTTATGCTTTGCTGGGCTTGTGGATGACACCAACAAAGCGGGGTTTTGGGGATTAGTAGGCATCGTCACAGGTTTTTTTCT
>CAWJKX010000089.1:0-11064 GCA_963843065.1 uncultured Bacteroidota bacterium | reverse complement strand
CTTGCAAAGACGCCGGCAAAAAAATCGCCATCGGTTATCTCTTGATCGCGATCGCAGATTGCGAACATAAAATCACCGCCGTCAGCCCGGACGAGCAAGCGTCGATTGCCGCCGGAACGTTTTACGAGCAAGCCATGACGCTCTTTTCACGATCAGGGAATGTTTTGGGGGATGCGTACGCGAGCTACAAGCTTGGTGCAATGAAAGAGAAAGAGGGGGAACACGGACGGCGCGCTCACTTTTTACAGACGGGCGTTCGAATTATGCAGCAATCAGACGGGCGAGTTTAACAACTGGGGAGACGATGAAGAATTTTTTGGGATTCGCCAAGGAGCTACCGCAGAGGGAAGACCGTTTGCCGAGGGAGACTTTTTGGTTCGAGCCGCTTGTCATCGCGCTCGCACGCCAAGGACGTGCAGAAGAAGCGCTGGATATCTACGAGCAGGGAAAAGCGAAATTCCTCACAACCGAGCTGCGTTCATTCCCGTATGAATTTCGCGACAAGACCGCGGGACAGGCAGTAGAGTCGATGCAACGACAAATGGAGTCGGCCGCCGTCAAAGAAGCTGAACTCTCATTCCAGAAGGGGCTCAATGCAAATCAGCGGGATGCGCAAGCCATCGCAGCGCTCGCAGGTGAAGTGGCATCGACGAAGAATCAGTTGTCGAGCGCCGGTTCCGCACTATCGCAAAAATACCCGCAGATGGAAATTCTTGTCCGCACGCCGACATTCCAGGAAGCGGAGCTTCGCTCAGCGCTGTCGTACGGTACGGTCGTCCTGGATTACCTCATTGCCGACGACCGCATTGTGATTTTCGTGATCTCATTCGACGGGATGGGAAGCCAGACGCCGGTGAACGTCGTGGAGGTTCCGGCATACAAAGATATCGTGCTTGAAAAAATCCGCCAGTACGACCTCATGCTGAACGAACACATTCACTCTACCGAAACAGGGTATTTCCAAACAACGGATAACGAACGATTGTCGCAAGAGTTGTACAATTATTTTCTACGCCCGGTAGAACGGTTTTTCGTCCAACGAGTTGTCATCGTTCCCCCGCGGGAAATGGAGGGAATTCCATTCCACGCGTTTACCCGTTCGACCAGCGAAGGGATAAAGCCGATGGTCGAAATCGCCGACGTCTCCTATCTTCCTTATCTTGCGGCAGCGAAAAGCCTTCAGTTACCCCCCCGTTTCATCAACACTGTCATCGCGGTCGGGAATCCCCGCGGAAAAGATTGGCCGCTCGATTTTGAGCTGCGTGATATTCGGAGCTTCTTCCGGGAAGCAACGGTGTATGTCTCGCAGAATGCGAACGAGAAACAATTGTTTGATTCGTTCGGGGATGTACTGCAGCTTTCGACCGACTTCATGACCGATACGCTCTTCCCCGGCCTGTCGACGTTTGTCCTTTCAAGCGGAAGCATTACGGACCCGGACGCGAATATCCCGGTTGCGGATTTCCTGCGCCTTCATCCATATCCGATCGTCTACCTTTCCAACCGACAATCTGTTACAAGCGGATTGACGCCGATGCATGCGGCGCTGTTGATGATGAACGGCTCGTCCAACATCATTCTCACCATGAGACCCTCCGAATCGAAAGCGAACAAATTCTTCAGCGAGAAATTTTATTCCGCGCTCGCCAAGGGAAGCAACGTCAACGATGCGTACCGCTCGGCCGTTTTGGCGATGGTGAAATCTCCGAATTTCAACGCACCCTATCAGTGGTCGCAGTTTTTCAAATTCGGCAAATAAAAAAATCCACAAAGTTCACGAAGAAACACGAAGAGAGCACATTTCTTAAGTAGACTTACGAAATGATGTCCTCTGACCCTTGGTGTGTTTTCGTGTTCTTAGTGGATTATTTCTCCAGCTTTACTTTCACACTTCCGAGACCGGATTCGATATAAATGTTCATCTTCCCTTCTGCCGATGAATAATTGTCCGTCGCGTACACGCCCTTTCTTTCTTCGTTAAAATCTTTGTCGATGGAAAAATTGGAGAACCAGTTTTCCTGGTAGTGGACTTTTGCGCCGGTCTCACGCGGAATCACGATCGTCACCACCCCCAAACCGATCTTGATCCTTACGTCGACCTCGCGGTGAAGTTCGCCGTCGAAATTCAAATAATATGAGCCGACTCCCCCTTCGAAGGTCATCCGTTGGAAGTTCGCGTTGCACAGCTTCTCCCCCACAAATTTACTGACGCCGGATTTGATTTCAAGATCCTCGATCTCGCTCTTGTTCGGCTCGCCGAAGAGCAGCGTCGTTGAACTGGCACCGGCCGACATTGTGAAGTCTTTAATGTCCAGACCGGTCATATCGAAATCGCCCCGTCCCGCGCCGAGTTCTGCATCAATAGAAAGCGGAACTGCATCGGTAAAGCGCATATACCATTTCCCGTTCACAAAATTGCCGTCGTTCTTCTCTTCATCGTCGTTGAAGTGCAGGGAGACGGAGTTCCCTCCGTCCGATTCGCGCGAGATGTCAAGATAGCCGATATCGTTTTTGATGCGGTAGTCGATATCCACATTCGGCTTGCGATCCTCATCCATCTTTAAGTCAAAAATCAGAACTTTATTGGAAACGCCTTTGGAGCATACCACTGTTCCGAACGATGATTCGAGCTTTATGCGGACCTCTTTTTCTGTCGAGCGTTTTATTTCCTTGTGCACACCGCCTGCGAAGGCCTGCATTGCCAGCGCTGCGGATAAAACGAAAGGCGCCGCTTTCAACAATATATGTATTCTTGTATTTCGCATAAGACAGAACTACCTGCGTAAACTCTCCGCGTTAGCTTGAGAACTTTAGTAGAATGAAGGCCGTTTTCTATCACCGATGAATCGGGAAGAGCGGCCGTTCAAAAGCATTGTACGGATTCTTCCTCTTCGTACTACGGAAAAAGAAAGGCGGAGTTACACATTCTTTCAATAAAGTTGGATCTTTTTTCGAAGGTTTTTGTAGAGCATTTCGCGGGCGCGGAAAATGTGGGCTTTCACGGTTCCGATAGGAAGCCGCAATTGCTTGGCAATTTCGGCATAATCCTTCTCTTCGGTATGGCGCATGAGGATGACGGTTCGATATTTAGCGGGAAGAGATTTGATCGCCTGGTCGAGGAGTTTCGTCCGCTGCCGTGCGATGAGGTCGCGGTCGGGCTCGTACGTCGAGTCCGGAATTTCGAAGGAAAAATCGCCGTCGGAAGATTCAATAGGCTTATCGATCGAGAATGTTTGCAGCTTTTTTTTCCGGATATAGTCGATGCAATTGTTGCTCGCAATCTTGAACAGCCACGTTGAAAAAGCGAATTCTTCGTTGAAACTCGCGAGCGATTGGAACGCTTTGATGAACGCCTCTTGTGTTAAATCTTCCACCTCGTCCTTGTCGTGAATCATGCGGAACAGCAAATTACATATAGGATCATGATATTTCTTCATGAGCGCGCGGTACGCGGGCTGATTGCCGGCGATCGCAGCGGCGATGAGCCGGGAGTCTTCTGCGCGGGAATCAAGTTTACGCTGGCTGAGAGCATCGCCTTTCGGCGGAAGAGGTTTCGTAGTCTTGTGTGAGGAAGAAGTCGCTTTTGCTCTCGTCATTGAAGATAGGGTTGAAGTGATGATGTTCCTAGAAAGAAAGTAGTCAAAAATTTCAGGAAGTGCAAGAATGGCCAGACGACTTCTCACCAACCTTCGGGCTCACCGTGTGTTAGGAGAGAAATTTTATCAAATTTACAATCACATGTCCCCTATCTGCTTCAATTAGAAAACTTTCAATTCGAACTCCTCTCGTGAGTTCTATTGGAGGCTAGATCCATAGAGAGCGTAGAGTCTCTTCGCATTCGAGTTTCCACATTTCGCTACGGTAATCCATAAAAAATTGATATCGAATTAATGCGGTTGAGAGAGCGTGGAACGACGGATGGTTGTATGCCGTTGGAATAAGACTAATCTTGCAATTAATAATCACAACCCATACATTATCTTAAGTTGTGCGATGCCACGGGAGGGGATCCCGTCCTAGAGAGCTTCATAAACAGGATTCACGAAAGGGCGAGTGATCTATGTTGATTGGATATCCGTTTGATCGAAGGTACCCCTGACAATTTCACCTCCCCTCTTATATCCAGGTATATAGCACCGGCGCGTTTGTTCAAAGATAAATTTACTAAGGATACTCGTCAGGCTCTCATTCCCTGGCACGAAAGACATCGGCAAGCATTGGCCGGCAGTTAGAAAACCTTGTTCATTATTCGGCAACGTATTGAGCGAGTGATTATGAATTATTCTCTCTTGACGGCTCCTTTTAAGTGCGACCGCAGACCATGATAAATTCTTTCGGGAAAGCTACGGAGAGCAAATCCAATGAAAAAATAAAAATCGTCCTTGTCGAGGACGAAAAGAGGCTTGCGCATTCATTGGAACGGCTGCTTGTCCGCTCAGGATATGAGGTGACTCTGGTGTTTGATGGCCAATCGGCGATAGATTCCATTACCCGCCAGGAGTTGCAACTCATGGTGCTCGACCTTAACCTGCCTGAGAAATCCGGTTTTGAAGTTCTTCATTACATTCGATCGTCTTCTTACAGCACGCCGGTTTTAATACTTACCGCGAGAGACTCGATTAAAGACAAAATCAAGGGGTTCGAGATCGGGGCTGATGACTACCTTACCAAACCTTTTGATTCGGCAGAGCTGCTCGCCCGCATACAGGCCATTCTACGGCGTTCAGGCGCGCTGAGTAGTTCAATCTTGCAGAGCGCCGATCTGACGCTGGATGTGGTGAAGAGAGTCGTCAAAAGGGGGAATCAAGTAATTAATCTTACACAAACGGAATTTGCTTTGCTAGAATTCTTCCTCCGGAACAAAAATATTATTTTGACTCGAAGGCGTCTGGCCGAACAGGTGTGGGGGTACAAATTCGACACGGGGACGAATATTGTGGACGTCTATATAAGTTACCTAAGAGATTCTATTGACGATGGGTTTTCTCCGAAACTCATAGAAACAATCCGCGGTGAAGGTTTCATTCTCAGAGATCGATAGGCGCGATGCATCCAATTTTTTTCTTGAAAAAAATTCTACTCTGGTACATTTCGCTTTCCATTGCCGCTATTGTTTTCTTTCAAATCGTCCAATTGAAGTTTGTGCAATCCTCTCTCGTAGAACAGGCCGATCGAACTCTTAATCAGAACGTAACGATCGCGGCAAGTCTGTTGCGCCTCATAGAAACACAACATGCGCCTGTGAGCGAGATCCGCGCGGACCTCGAAATGCTGTCGAACCAGGATAACGGCAGACTCTCAATCGAAATCATCGACTCCCGCGATGAACTCTTCTTCCGCTCCTCGAAACTTGATCCGCACATATCGTTCGTCAAATTTTGGGATCCTGCGAATAACGAGATCCGAATTGTGGACCTGGGCGGACATCAATTATTCAGAGTTCTCGCAAAGAAGGTCAATGGATTTACCCTCTGTGCGGCGTATCCTGATCCGACATTGAACGAACTTGTAGCCGAGAATTTGTCCGGCGACCGCTATGTGCTCATCCTGTTTTCGCTGCTCGTAGCATTCACTGGATTATTCATGTATGGCTTTTTCATCCGGCCCGTTCGTGCACTCAATGAGCATCTCGACAACCTCCTGCGCCAATCATCGTCGTCAGATCCGATGCAGAAAGCACCGCCGATCAATAGTGAACAAGGAAACGGCATCGAGACAACATTGAAAATGGTTGAACGACTTCATACCGCGAGGAACCACGCTCTCAATTTTTCTTCGTTTGCATCCCATGAACTTCGAACGCCGCTGACAATAATCCAAAACCAGCTCGAAGACGCACTCTCTGCGGATATTCCTCTCCAAACTCTCCAGAAACTGGTCGGAGGAGTCTACGATGATATGCTTCGCCTCAATAATACGGTTGAAGGCCTTCTGAATCTCAGCACGATGCAGGCTGGAACATTCGCCTTGAATGTTGAGACTATCTCGGTTCAACGGTTCTTCAAGGATTTTTACGATGAAGCGTTTTTTCTGACGCGTCCAAAAAATATCGCCGTTGTGCTGGGTAAAGGGCCCGAACTCTATATCTCCGGCGACGCCGATAGACTTCGCCAGGTGTTTTTCAATCTTCTGGACAATGCTGTGAAAAACACCCCAGAAAATCATAGAATTCACCTGAGTTACGAACAGCAAGGAGAGCATGT
The DNA here is from genome assembly GCA_963843065.1 of uncultured Bacteroidota bacterium. Taxonomy (GTDB): domain Bacteria; phylum Bacteroidota; class Ignavibacteria; order UBA10030; family UBA8401; genus JAGVPT01. The sequence goes on along the minus strand of CAWJKX010000089.1, from coordinate 4,861 downwards.
CCTTATCAAGTTTGCGGATTCTGGAAACGGAATCCCCCCTGAGATTCTCCACAGAATATTCGAGCCGTTTATCCGGGGCAATGATGTCGCAAGCGACAATCGTGGAACGGGTCTCGGTTTGGCTCTTGTCAAACTCATCGTGGACCTCCACGGTGGATCGATCTCAGTTGAAAGCGAGATCGGCGTTGGCACTACATTCTTCTTGCGTTTCCCTCTGGTACCCACCGTGGAACCAGGCGCTCCCCCGTTGCTCCCTTTTAGCTCAGTCGACAGGATGTGACTTGCATCAAGTTTTGTTCACCATCTAAGTTGTATACTTATTGTTCGGATTGAATATCCACCCTTCCTTTCTCAGCCGATAATGTTATTGGTTTGCGTCAACAGTGAAAAGTTGCGCTTTTTTCAGAGTATTCTATTGTTAGAATTTTCTAATAAAATTGGAGTTTTCTAAATTGATTATTTGGCGCATAAACGATAGAATGATAGAGTAATTGAGAAAGATTTTTTCTAAAGGAATTGAGCTTTTTTAAGGCTTTTTTGTCGGTTGACGAGTGAATCTCAATTTGCCAAGGGGAAAAATCAGTTTCGTGTGTCGCATTTATCTTAAAATAGATTTTTTTCAGGACTGACACCCTATGAGTAATGATCCGATGCGTATACTGGTTGTAGATGACGAGGAGTCATTTGCGAGGGGTACTTCCTTGCGGCTTAAAGAGAATTACGGATATGAAGCGACCGTTCTCTCCTCCGGAAGGGAGGCTATTGAAACGATTGGAAACACTTCTCAGCCATTTGATGTCGTTCTCCTCGATTATATGATGCCAGACATGAACGGCCTCAACGTGCTGCAATGGATGCATGAGCAGAAGAATGATACTCCCGTCATCATGCTGACCGCCGCCGGGACAGAACATATTGCCGTGGAGGCCATGAAACTGGGCGCCTACGACTACGTACAAAAAGATCTCATAGACATCGGACATCTGGACATTCTCTTGAGAGGGACACACGAGCGGCACCTTTTTCAAAAAGAAAAAGAACAGCGTCTCCAGCTTGTGAGAGACTGCGACCGGGTCATGACATCACTGGAGTCTTACCAAAGCTCCATTGATTCGCTGTCTCACGTTGCGAACAACTCACTCGCGCTTGTGGCCCTCAATATTCGAGAACACTCCGAGGCCCTGGCCGCTGATGTGAACGAGGAGACACAAAAAAGAATTCGCGAAGCTTTTGAAGAAATTGAACGGGAATACCAATTCATCGCATCTGTTGTTGCATTAATTTTGAGACTCACGAACGCGATGCAGGAAATGTTTGCCGGCGATTCGAGTGTTTCGCCCCAGCATCATTCATCCCTGAAGTCCGAAATCGAGACGTTGGTACTTGCTCATAAAGAAAAAATGGATTCATAACCGATGAAGTCTTTCAGGCCACTTCAATATTCATGTTGCCATAAAAATAATAAATTGTACTCCTTTGTGGATAAAGTTGCGAACTATTGTGATGAAATGACGCCGCAAAAACCGAACGGTATTAGCGTATCTTTGCCGAGTGCATATTGCATTTCAACAGGAGACAAGAGGTAAGAAATGACACTGACAAAATTCAACGTTCATCTTCAAAACGGGAATTGGTCTATGAAAAAAAGCCTCTTTGCGTTTCTCCTCAAGCTGCGAAATCGACATTTGTTGATGCTCGATATCATCGCTTTTGCTATAATTCCCGCGATATGCTTTTTGCCTGCGCTGTGCCTGGTAGGCGATTGTTCCTCCCTGCTGCTCCAACTTGCGGTGCCGTTGGCAATCTATACTTTGGCGTCCCTCCTCATAAAAGAAGGCGTATTTCTCTATTTCAATTTCTACAGCCGCTACTGGCGCTATGCAAGCGTGGACGAGGCCATCTCGCTTATCGAGGTAACCCTGGCATCTTGGGTACTCACCATCATTGCATTCTTCGGATTTTTGAAACCGATTGGCTTGGTTCCCGCGAACTTTCCAATTGTGGTGCCGATGTTAGACTGTATTGTGACGATGATGATCATCGGAGGTTTACGGTTTGCCGTCAGGGTGGCGTATGTTTTTAACGAGCGGATGAGGATGGGAATAGGTCATGAGGGTAAAAATGTGTTGATCGTCGGCGCCGGACTCACCGGCTCCATGATCGTCAAGGAACTTCGTGCAAATCCGCAGATCGGATTGGTTCCCGTGGCGTTTGTTGATGATGACCCTGCCAAGCAAAATATGCGCATCCACGGCATCGACGTTTTAGGGACCCTTGACGAAATGGTTTCGATCGTGGAGCGAATAGCGATTGAAGAAGTGATCGTCGCAATGCCCACAGCCCCCGGCAAAGTCATCCAGGGAATTGTCGATGCGTGCAAGAAGGCAAAGGTTGCCAGCAGAACGATTCCGAGTATTCATGAAATCCTCGCAGGGTCGGCTGTTGCACAGCTTCGCGACATCAGGATTGAAGACCTTCTCCGTCGCGGCACGGTAAAGATCGATTCAAAAAATGTCGCAAAACTTCTCCATGGTGCGCGCGTGCTTGTGACCGGAGCCGGCGGCTCCATTGGAAGCGAGCTGTGCAGGCAATTAACGGCTCTCCGGCCGCAAGAAATTGTGCTCCTGGGACACGGGGAGGATTCAATTTTTCATATCGCCAGGGAACTTACAAACCGCGGAGGCATCATCAATGAGCCGGTAATCGTTCATCCGGTGATCGCGGATCTTCGGGATAAGGACCGGATGGAACAGATCTTCAGGCATCACAAACCGACGATCGTGTTCCATGCAGCGGCTCACAAACACGTCGGCCTCATGGAAAAGAATGTGGTTGATGCTGTCACGAACAATGTGCTCGGCACGCAGATTCTGGTCGATTTGGCCGATCGATATAACGTTGAGCGACTTGTCATGATATCATCGGACAAAGCGGTAAATCCGACAAGCGTCATGGGTGTGACGAAACGAATAGCCGAAATTGTTGTCGGCTTGGCCGCCGATCGGACCGGAAAGAACTTTGTCGTTGTACGATTCGGCAATGTGCTCGGCAGCAACGGAAGCGTCGTTCCCATTTTTCAGCGTCAAATTGAAAGCGGCGGACCTATGAAGGTCACGCACCCTGATGTTACGCGGTTCTTTATGACAATTCCAGAGGCGGTCCAGCTTGTCCTTCAAGCCGGCACGATAGGCCACGCAGGCGAAACCATGGTTTTGGATATGGGAAAACCGAGAAGGATCCTGGACATCGCCAGAGACATGCTGCGTCTCAGCGGATTAACGGAAGGTGTTGACATGGATATTGTCTTTACGGGGCTGCAAAAAGGGGAGAAGATGCATGAAGAACTTTTCTACGAAACGGAAAATCCCGAGAAATCCGAACATGAAAATATATTTGTTTGCAAGAATGGCAGGCATCATTATCAAGCGCCACAAAATCTTTTTGACATCCGAATCGATGATGGCGACGAATCGGATCCTGTGATACGGAGTATCCAGCAACTTGTCGGATCGGCGAGGGCCGGAAATACGGGAGCCGTGTACCACTTCCTGAAGAAAATTGTCCCGCAATACATTGGAGAAGAAGGCGCCACAGTGCATATCGACCTTCACGACCACACAGTGCGCAATGAAGCCGAAAAGCATGACACCAAGCTACCGAACAGCAAGACATTTGTAAGAGCCGAGGAATAGGGCATTAGATTCTGGGCCTCATCGACAAAATCATTGAGGCCCTCACGGACCATTTGAAAGTTCCCTCTTTTGTACCAATATTGGTCGTTCATACGCCGCTCATAAATAAGGCTTTATGAGCCTTTTCAAACTCTTCTTTGCAGATCGCTGCCGAATTACTTTATCCCAGTTGTGGTTTCCTTCAATGAGGTCGGGCCATCGTCAGTAACAGCTACATCCCAACCGATAGATCTATTTTTATTATTGTATAAAGCAGCATCTTTCGCCAACTGCAGTGATTCTTTCCAATACGGTATTCTAAACCCTAGAATTTCAACCTTAGTTGCAGGATGATAATATTCATCGGGCTTTGCAATATCCATGTAAAATGCCGGACCCTTAATGGTGTCGCTCGTAGGATTGACCGGCGCTGCGATATTACCTGCGTGCCAATTATCGACTGCACAATTGACTGAAATTCGCAGAATTGCACCTAGTATTTCAACTTCACTCTTGTTGTTTAATTGAGTTATGATTCTCAACATGTTGAGGCCTGATGGAGAGAGTCTCACAATATCCCTATGTTGGATAACATACTCTTCAACAAAGTCATTTCCCGTTGCAGAGAGACGCTCGATAATAGCACAGGGATCAAAATCTCCGATAGATAGGACTTCGATTCCTACACCGTCGCCAAACATACTTTTTAGAATGATTTTTCTTGATTTGTTATGCAATACCTTGGCGGCACGATCGTTATTAGCCTGCAAATTAGCCCTGGTCGCATAAGTGTGCCGGATAAAGGGAGCGTAGATCTCTAAGAACTTGACCTTGTTGGGTAACAGTTGGCGCTCAGATTTTGGATTCATCTTCAACTGATATTCTTCCAGGAGCGGAGTGCCAACATATTTTATTCTTTCTTCCCCCTTTGCTAGGAAAAAATTAAACTGAAATTACTCCATTATGGAGATTTTGTACCGTAATACAGAGTATAAACTATCCAACAAGAGTGAAGTCTTATTTCGATCACTTTTCTTTTGCGCGTAAGTTAAAAAGGGACGGAACGTCGCTGAATCCAACTTGATGATCTAATGTCCCAAATAAAGAATTTGTTTGAAAATCATTTTCCAGCCGCCAATAACGCCTATCATAATTCAGCTCTATAACTCTATAAATAGAGCCTGCAATTA
>CAWJKX010000088.1:0-4559 GCA_963843065.1 uncultured Bacteroidota bacterium | reverse complement strand
AAGCGGCACATAATACGTTCCTACCCACCCTTCAATTTTAGGCATGGCGATGTAGGGAGTGTCAAGGGGAATTAACAAGTGCAACGTATCGTGAACGGTAATTAGCCCATTTCTAAACGCATAGACATCACTTGATTTTGTTCCCGACGGGAACCCTTGTTGCGCCAATAGCATAGACGGTAAAAACAAAATAACCGCAAGAATGTATTTTTTCATGTGTTTGCCTTTGCTATGTACCACAGAATACCAGTCGTTGCCGGAGAAGAGATAATGATGTTTCCCTTTCTAAGCCAAAATCCGTTTGCCAGCCAGTCGGGCCGGGGGACGTTCACCTGTCCGTACGTTCCGCCCGTATCTTGCATGTTTACAAAAAGCTCGTAGCCTACTGGTATTGCCGATGAAAACGGAATGAACTGATCGACAATAGATGTTATGGCAACAAACGAAGCCCTATCGTTCGACGATGAAACGGACGAACCACTGCTGCCGGATGATGTGCTACCGCCAACAACAATGGGCGCCGATACCGATGTTTGATTCTGCGGGATCGCCGCCTCTAAGCGTTTAAGCTCGTCATGCGTTTTCGCCGCGAGGTTCTGAGTGTCAGGGTCTTTGAATTTTAAGACGCGCAGACTATTATGGAGAATGTTGGGCATTAGTCGTCCAAGTTCAGTTCCGAATATGAACCGTAGTCTACCGTTAGCTCTTCCCCAATCTCAATGTCTCTCAATGCCATAAAATCTTCTCCCCCGTTTTTCTCTCCCATGTTTGGGTTAGATGAATGATTCAAATAATACCCGATGCCGATTTCATTGATTGAATATGACGGGACGTAGTAATATCCGTCCACCTCCGGGCACATATCACGGACGAGCTTCTTCACGCCTTCGACAAGGTTTGGATCGCCGAGAATTTTCTCGACTCTGATTTTGTGGAATTTGAAGTCCAGCACACCATGAAACGGGTCGGTGTCTTTTGGAATTTTACGGATGGCGATAACTCCGACTCCGTGCGTGCATGGCGCGAGCCGAGTAAATGAATTATTTTCCAAGTCTTTCAGGAATTGGATGCCCGTCAATAGCTTTTGTTTCTTCATTTATCCTTCCTTTCGTAATTGCATTTCGTCGGTTTGTGCTTCCATCCAAATCACAATTCCAATTGCCTCTAAAATCATTGCAATCCCGATACAAATAACTACCATTGTCACGTTGCCCTTGTCCAGCTGCACCCCGCAATACACTTCTATCGGCACTTGTAGGGGATAGAGAATCGCTGTGATGAATTTTTTCTTGGATTGTAGGATTCTTTTAAGCATTGAGCTTCCTGAATTGCCGATAGATTGATTTTTCCGTTTGATGCTTCTTGACGATCATTCGCCTGTGTCCGAAGATAAATTCTACTTGCCCGACTTTTTCAACCGCCGCAACCTGCAAGGCCGCCTCAATAACGCGGTCGAGCGTGTGCGATGGTTTAACATGAAGATAGACGGTAAAGGACTTCATCTAATCCTCTTTTGAAAGATAGCCCATTCTTTGCAGTTTTGGTAGTTCTTTTTTCTGGAATTTCTCGCCTATATCCGTGCGGTACACGGGAGAGCGCACGACGATTTTCTCCATCGCCTCAACACACTTTTTATTGGCTTTTTCAATGTCCTTGTCGTGGAAACATACGGTAGATACCCAAGCATACGGGTCTGCAATCCTGTAAATCTTCTTTTCTGTATCCCATTTCAAATATGCCGGTATGGTGTGCGTGTCGGGTTTCAATTCTACTGGCTGATTCTTGAATGAGTCCAGTTCGCTTTCCTCGATAGATTCATGCGGATAGTCGCCCGTCCCTATGTTGGTGACTACTCCCCATTCCTTCTTGTATTTGATGTTGCCTTGTTTTCCGTCTATCAGGTCTGCGTAAAAGTCCCCGGGATCCATGTTCAAAAGATATTCCTGTAAAGCGCACGCCGGGTAGCCGGTCCGCGGTGTGATTTCGAACAAGTATGCCTTCGCCTTCCCATCCTCTTCGACAATGCCACAATTCGCGTCGACATCAATACAAACGTCCGACGCTTCTTTCCTGAATACCGGAGTGAGCTTCTCAAGTGTCTGTTCAAATAGTTTCGTGTCCTCAGTGGTGAACTGCATCACAGTTCCCATCTCGCCGCATCCAATTCCAAGATCACCGTTCAACATCTTCTTGTGCTCTCGATTGTGCTCGATGAAGATACTCCCATCGTCCGTGCGTTTCCAATCGTCGTACATCCAGAACGCACCTACGGCAAACTCTATTCCGTCCACTATCTCCTGAAGCATGAACGGCGCCTTGCCGAGTTTCTTGAACGCTGCGGATTGCTTTATCCATTCAAGCTGTAGGATAATATCCGAGCCATCATCCTCTTTGCCGGCGAAGTTCCATTCTTTCGGCGCATGTCCCAACTGTTTCAAAACGTAGCAATCGGGGTGAGCTTTGATAAAGGCAATGCCTTCCTCAATGGTTTTCATTGCATGATAATTCGGGAGATCGAGCCCGGCTTTCTTGCATACGTCCATTTGAAAAACGCGGTCATTCTCAATCTTGTTTATCCATGCGTTTCCACCATAGACACTAAATCCCTGAGTCCGCAGGAACGTTACATCGGCCTCGTCCTCGGAGAGAATATAACCGTCTCGCCCTACCCATCGCAAGCCCTCGGCGAGCGTATCAACATGTTTCACAATCCCTTGCAGATGTTCTTTTCCCTCTTTTTTCTTGCAGAAGATACGGACATCATGCCCTTCAAGTTCCTGTATGCGGAACGCTGCGGATGACCAGGCGGCCTCGGGGCCGTAAAATAGGAACTTCATTTTTTTACCCCTTCCATCACCTTGTCTCGCAAGTCCTCGAACTTCATTGTGCACCCTGATAATTTTGTAAGAATGCTCTCAGCCGTGCGGTTTTATCATCCTGATTTTTGGGGTATAGGCCGCTTAAAAGCGAAGTGCCTGCGATAGTCGCAATAGTTTTCCCGACTGGCGGTTTAGGCTTTGTAGTTTGTGCAACTTTTAATTTCGCCCTTCCTTCAGGCAAATGCTTATTGATATTCTCAAGGGTCTTTTGATACTCTTCCGCGCTCATCCCTGTTTGCCCGGCGGTTTTGCCCTCCAGCCTTTTCGCATAGCTTTCAGCGAGTTTCGGTTTCTCATAGCTTCTCAAGTTATCCCATGACTTTGCAATATCGGAAACGGGGAGCTTGTCGATCGCTGATTGAACATCGGTAACGTCTTTCATCCCTAACCGCTTAATGGCTTTGGAGAGGACAAGGGGCATCTTCACATCGGAGAGACGATAGGCGGGACGAAGGGGGGATTCGCCAAACGGAATCGGCGCTTGATTCCCATGAATCTGTTCGTCTATTGCGCGAAGACGTTTTGTGATTTTGTCGTATCGTGGAGAGATTTTTTGCAGTTCACGGATCGCGTTGCTTTCTTCTTGACCCTTGCCGCGTTCCCGTGCAAATTGCAGTTCTTTGTCTAACCGATTTTTTCTGTCTTGCATCGGCTCAAGTTCTGCCGCCAAACGCTCTCGTTCTCTTGAGAGTTTATCCTTTATGTCCATCGGCAGATCACCGACACGAAGTTTTTTCCACTGCTTGCCAGCGAGTTTTTCTATTTCGGCATCGGCTCGTCTTTCGATTTCGGCGGCGCGTTCTGGAGCGACTGCATCTTCTGCTTCACGCTCAATAGACGCGATAGCTGGTTCAGACTTTTCAACCTCGTCCGGTGTTCTTGCTTCGCTTCGGGCGACTGCTTCATTTGAAACCTCACCTAAATTGTCAAACAGTCCGAGTTCTGATGAGCGTATTTCTTTCAGAATATCGGTTTTATTTTGGGTTAAGTCAACAAGGTCGCGCTGCGCTAAGATCACTTTATCGTTGTAGGGCGACATGATGCGCGAAATATCGGCTTCTGTAACAGTTTCTCCGGGTGCATTTTTGCGCTCAAGAAGGTTCTTTTGTTTTGCGTCCCTTGTAGCTCGCGCCTTTTTTAACTCGCTTTGCGCTTGTTCAATCTTAGCATCAAACTCCTGCTCGGTGGAACTCTTTGACGCGAGGTTATTAATATTCAAAGGCTTCGATGCGTCAAACTCTCCGAATTGCGTCCGCTTGTCAATCGTGGCGTTGACACGCTCCATAAATTCCGTTTTGTTTCGTGCGCCTTTCTTGCCGAAATTATCTTTCAGAAAATCGGATAACTCGCTTTCGTGTGCATCGGTCAAGTCGGGATAGCGCCGTCTTACCTCTCCAATCCATTCACCCATTGCATAAGCATTGTTTTGGCTCTGGGTATCGGCGGTTTTCATGGATTCGACGGCTTCGAGCGTTTTACCGCTTGGATTCAAATATGAAAGCGACATCACGCGCTGCGCGTTGCGTCCTTCATACTTCTTCGCCTCTTCAAGGAGTGGTTTATATTCTTTCCCGCGTTCACGTTCAAGGCGGTAGTAGTTTGCCCGTTCAATCGGCGTTTCTCTCGTTGCAAGAACATTAGAGCGTTTCGCATCTCTTCGGCTTCTGCTTTTGTTGCGCC